>JBFFJL010000021.1:0-18088 GCA_041555955.1 Nevskiaceae bacterium | reverse complement strand
GCGATCCAGCCGCCGACCGCGCCAGCGGTCAGCGTGCCGACGACCGGCAGCCAGAACAGCAGCAGATTCAGCAGCAGCATCACGATGCAGCCGAGAATGACGCTGCCATCGCGGCGGGGTTCGTAGACGGCTTCCATTAGAGGTCTCCGGTCGAGGTGTGGGGGGAGGAAGTCACGCTGGGCTTCGATGAGGCTGTGCTCTGCGGGCGTGGCCACCAGTGGCGGGCGCGGTGCAGTGTGCGACGTCCCCAGTGACCCAGGTCCTCCAGCGCCAGATAGATCGTCGGCAGCACCAGCAGCGAGATGAAGGTTGCGAACACCAGGCCGCCGATAATCGCTCGCGCCATCGGGAAGTAGGCCGGGCCGTTGCCGCCCAGAGTGGTGTCGTTCAGCGCCAGCGGCACCATGCCGAGCACGGTAGTGGCAGCAGTCATCAGAATGGGGCGCAAGCGGTCGCGCGAGCCATGCAGTACCGCCTCACGGCGATCGACGCCGCGGGCACGCAGTTGGTTGATATGGTCGATCAGCACGATGCCGTTGTTAACCACCACGCCCATCAACACCAACATGCCGATCATCGCCATGAACGAGAAATCAGTGCCGGTGGCGAGGAAGAACCAGAACACCCCGATGAACGAGAACAGGATGCTGCTGATGATCGCGGTCGGCGCCAGCACCGATTCGAACAGGGCCGCCATCACAATGTAGATGCATGCGATGGCCAGCAGCATGTTCTGCACCATCGTCTGCATGCTCTCCTGATCATCATCGAAGGCGCGGCCGTAGCCCCAGGAATATCCAGGCGGGAACTGCATCTGGTCCAGCGTCTCGCGCGCCAGCTTGCGTGCGTCCTCGGCGGTGGTGCCTTCAGCCGTGCCAAAGTCGATGGTCAGCGCGGTGTGACGGTCGTCACGTTCGATCTTGCCGGGCACGTCGCCAATCGACAGCTCCGCCAGCGTTGACAGCGTCACTCGCTCGCCCTTGGGAGTGACCACCGGCAGTGCGCGCAATGCGTCAAGATCGAAGCGGTCGGCCCTGCGGAACTGCAGCACCATTTCGACTTCGCCGGTCGGCGTTCGGTATGGACGCAGCTGGACGCCGCGCATCGCGCCGGCGACGACTTCGGCGACGTCCTGGCTCGACAGTTCGTACAGCCGCGCCTTGTCACGGTCCACCTTGACGCGCACTTCCCAGTCTTCGGCGGTGGTGTTCAGGCGCACATCGGTCAGGCCCGGAATCTGCCGCATCACGCGTTCGGCTTCGCGCGCAACGTCGCGCAGGTATTCACTGGATTCGCCGAAAATCTGGACTGAAAGTTTTTCGCCGGAACCCTGGCGGTTCTCCTCGAAGCTGGGATCGCCGATCGCAATCTTCGGCAGGCCTTCGCGGATGTCGTCGCGGATCTGTTGCGGCTTCTTGCTGAGCTGATCCGGGTCTTTCAGGATGATGCTGGACTCGGCGCGGCCGAGATCGAAATAGGTGTAGACCGATTCGATCTCGAAGCGCTCCTTGTTCTTGAACAGATACGCTTCGATGGTGTTCACAGCCTCTTCGACCTTCGACAGGCTGTAGACGCTGTTGACGTTGTAGCGCAGGAACAGGCGCTTGCCGGAGTCCTCGGGGAACATGTCCTGTTTCACCAGCGCTCCAGGGATTGCGACGCTGGCCACGGTCAACAGGATGAACAGAGCGGTCCACGCCGGATGCCGCAGGGTCCATCCGAGTACGCGTGCGTAGGCGTGCGCCAGGCGCTCAGTCCAGCGTCCGCCGGTGTTGCCGGATTGACTGCGGAATCGTGTGGTCAGCTGCGGGATCAAGGTCAGCGCAATCAGCAGCGAGGCCGCCAGCGAAACGCAGATCGTCACCGCGACGTGTGACAGGTAGATCGTGATCTCGTTCTGCACACCGAACACGTTTGGCAGGAAAACGATCGCCGTGGTCAGTGTGCCGAGCGCGACCGCCAGCGCAACACCGCGCACGCCGTTGAGCGTGGCCGAGACCGGGTCTGCATTGCGGCTGCGTTCGGAAAAGATCGATTCGGTCACCACCACCGAATTGTCGACCAGCATGCCGACCGACAGCATCAGTCCCATCAGGGTCAGGATGTTCAGGGAGAAGCCGAGGAAGTACATCGCCGCCAGCGTGATCATCAGTGACAGTGGCACCGCACTGGTGACGATTGCAGTCATCTTCCAGTCGCGCAGGAAGGCGTACAGCACGATGATCGACAGCAGGGCGCCGATCAGTCCGGCCTGGACCAGATCGTCCAGAGACTTGCGCACGGCGTCGGCGGTGTTGTCCATCACGTACAGCGAAATCCCGGCCATTTCTGGCAGCGCGCGGACGGCGTCGAGTTCGGCCATCGCACGGTCGGCAACCTCGACCATATTGGCGCCGGTTTCCTTGAAGATGTTCAGGCCGATCGCGTAGTGGCCGTCGAGATGACGGCCGTAGGTGCGCACCGGGTCGGTGTACTCGACTTCGGCGATGTCGCCCAGGCGCAATCCGCGTCGGTCGATGACTACGGCGCGGATCGCGTCCAGTGATTCGAAGCGACCTTCGGGTTTGACGTAGTAGCGCTTGCCAGCTTCGACGAAGTCGCCGGCGGTCAGTGCGAAATTGGCTTTCTGCAGGGTCTTGCCGAGTTCGCGCAGGTCGACGCCATGCGCGGCGACGCGGGCAGCGGCCAGTTCGATGCGGACTTCCTTGGGCTCGACACCGTAAAGCTCGACCTTGGAGATGCCGCCGAGGCGTTCGAGCCGACGTTTGAGATTGCGCTCCAGCATGTCGTAGGCATTCGACAGATCGCGCTCGGCCGACACGCGCAGGGTCAGCACCGGAATGCTGCCCGCCTCGAACTTGTGAACCTGGATGCGCTCCAGTTCCTGCGGCAGGCTGCTGCGTACCGAGTCGATCTTGTCGCGCGCCTCGACCCCCTTGATCGCCAGATCCTGACCCCAGTCGAACTGCAGGAACACATTGGCACCGCTGTCGGTCGATTCCGAATGCATGCGCTCGATGCCGGGCAGGGTGGCCAGCGCTTCTTCGATCGGTCGCGTGATGCGGCGCTCGACTTCTTCCGGCGTCGAGTTGCGGTAGGGGACTTCGACGAACAGTCCGGGAAATTCGATGTCGGGCAGGAACTCCAGCGGCAGGCGCTGGCCTGCGATCAGGCCGATCACGGTCATGCAGACGAAGAACATCGCTACCGTGACCGGCCGCTTCAGCGACAGCTGCGTCAGGTTCATCATGCGGGCCTCTCCGGATTCGCCGTCGTCGAGCCGCTGCGCTCCATCAGCGTGTACATCACCGGGATCACAACCAGGGTCAGCAGGGTTGAAACGGTCAGGCCGCCAATGACCGTGATCGCCATCGGCTGTCGGACCTCTGCGCCTTCGCCGGCGCCGATCGCCATTGGCAGCAGACCCAGCACCGTGGTCAGGGTCGTCATCAGAATTGGTCGCAGGCGCGAGCGCCCGGCTTCGATGATTGCGGTGTGGGCGTCGTGGCCTTCATGGCGCAGGCGATTCGCCAGATCGATCAGCACGATGCCGTTCTTCACCACGATGCCGGCCAGCACGATCATGCCAATCAGCGCGACGACGTTGATCACCGAGCCGGTGACGTACAGCGACAGAATCGCACCGATCGCGGCCAGTGGGATCGTGAACAGAATCACGAACGGATGCACCAGCGACTCGAACTGCGATGCCATCACCAGATAGACCAGGAATACCGCCAGCGCCAATGCCATCTGCAGGGAGCGGAACGACACGTTCATCTCTTCGCTCTGGCCGGCAACATTGGCGCCGATGGATTCGGGCAGGCGCAGCTCTGCGATCATGCGTTCCAGCTCGGCCACGCCGTCGCCGAGGTCGCCGTAGGCGAGGTTGGCCGACACCATGATCACGCGCTGCTGGTCGACGCGGCGGATTTCGCTGGGGCCGCTCTTCAGGCGCACGTCGGCGACCGACGACAGTCGTACCGGCTGTTCCGCTTCCGGGTTCACCAGCTGATTGCGCACGGCGTCGAGGCTGGTGCGGCTGTCTGCACTGCCGCGCACCAGCACGTCGATTTCGCGATCACCGATTCGATAGCGCGTGGCGACGTTGCCGCGTACCGCGCGGGACACGCGCTCGGCCAGTACCGCAGTATCGAGGCCGAGATTGGCCGCGCGTTCCTGATCGAACAGGACCTGGATTTCCGGATGCCCCGGCGTCAGCGTGGTGTCGACTTCGGTGAAGCGGTCTGACGCCAGCATGCGATTGCGCAGTGCTTCCGAGTAGCGCTGCAAGGCATCGAGATCGTAGCCGGCCAGTTCGACTTCCAGCGGTGTCTTCAGCGTGAACAGCGTCGGGCGCGTGTATTTGAAACTGGCGCCTGGCACCTTGGCGATGCGTGGCGACAGTGCGTCGATCACATCGCTTTCGCGTGAAAACGCCGAGGGTTCGAGCACGACGTTGACGGTGCCGGAGTTCTCGCCACCGGTTTCAGGATTGGCGTCCAGGCGATTGCCGGTGCCGGCCACGGTGTACGCGGCTTTGATGGCCGACTTGATCGACTCGACCTGGTCCAATGAACGGTTCACGCCTTGCAGCATGGCGTCGGTGCGATCCAGCGGCGTGCCCGGCGGCAGCTGGATCTCGGCGCGGAACTCGCCCTGGTTGAACGGCGGGATCAGCTCGACGCCGATGCGTGGCAGCAGCGCCAGCGTCAGCGCCAGCAACAGGCCGGCGAGGCCGAGGACAGCGACGCGGTGTTGCAGCGACCAATGCAGGACCGGCACGTAACGCACTTCCACCCAGCCGAACAGGCGCTGCCAGACCGCCGCAAGCGGGCGCAGGATCAAACCCAGTATCAGGCCCAGCAGGCGGAACAGCTGCACGAAGGGCCACAGCAACAGTGCCGGCAGACCTTCCAGTGTGCCGTAGCGAAGCTTCGACACGCCGGTGCGGACGCGTCCGCGGCCCTCGACGATCGGCGTGGTCGGAATCACTGGCCTGGCCCGCGCCGCGCGTGACGCCATCGTCGGAATCAGCGTCAGGGACACGATCAGCGAGAACGCCAGTGCGCCACTGACCACCAGCGCCTGGTCGCTGAACAGCTGACCGGCAATCCCTTGCACGAACACCATCGGGAAAAATACCGCGACGGTCGTCAGGGTTGAGGCGGTGACCGCGCCGGCGACTTCGGATGCACCGATCACCGCGGCCTCGCGCAGTTCCAGTCCGCGTTCATGATGTCGGTGAATGTTCTCCAGCACGACGATGGCATCGTCAACCAACATGCCGATTGCCAGAGCAATGCCGCCCAGCGACATGATGTTCAGCGACATGCCGCTGGCGTACATCACGTTGAAGGTGGCGATGACCGAGATCGGAATCGCGATGGCAACGATCGATGTGGTCCATGCGTTGCGCAGGAACAGGAACAGCACCAGGATGGCCAGCAGGCCGCCTTCAAGCCCGGCGGTCTTGACCTGGTCAATGGCCTGTTTGATGAAGACAGACTGGTCGTACAAGGGGCGCAGCTCGATGTCCGGCGGCAGCTGCTTCTGCAGCAGATCGACTCGGCTGCGGATGCGCTCGGCCACCGAGACGGTATTGCCATCGCCTTCCTTGTACATCGAAATCTCGACCGCTTCTGCGCCATTGATGCGGATGATGGCTTCGCGTTCCTTGAAGCCTGAGCGGACTTCGGCCACGTCCTTCAGATAGACCGGGCGATCGCTGCGTGTCAGCAGGATGGTGTCGCGCATTTCGTCCAGCGACCTGAACTGGTTCAGCGTGCGCACCAGATAGCTGGCGGCGCCCTGTTCGACGCGGCCACCGGAGATGTTGGCGTTCTCGGCGCTAAGCCGGCTGGCGACCTGCTCCAGCGTCAGATTGAACTGTGCGAGTTTGCCGACGTCGACCAGAACCTGGACTTCGTCTTCGAGGCCGCCGCTGATCTTGACGGCAGCAACGCCTTCGACGCCCTCCATCGGCTTCTGCACCACGTCTTCGGCGACGCGGCGTAGATGCTTCAATGCGGCTTCGTTCGCCGGTTTCTGAGCGCCGTCCTTGTCCGGCTTCAGCGCCAGCGCGTAGCGCATGATCGGATCCTGCGTCGGATCGAAGCGCAGCACGATCGGGCGGCCGGCTTCCTTCGGCAGCTCGAGCGCGTCGATTTTCTCGCGCACGTCGAGCACGGCGAAGTCCATCTGCGTGCCCCAGTTGAACTCCAAGGTGACGTCGCTGCGCTCGGCCAGCGAGGTCGAACGCACTTGGCGCACGTTGCGGATCACGCCGACGGCCTCTTCCAGCGGCTTGGACAGCAGGGTCTCGACTTCCTCCGGCGCGGCGCCGGGCAGCTCGGTTCGGATCGTCAGCGTCGGGTAGGAAAGATCCGGCAGCAGGGTCACTTCCAGACGTGACTGCGCGACCATGCCGAACAGCAGCACGGCAAACGTCAGCATGCTGATGGCAACCGGTCGGCGTGTGCAGAATTCGATGAATTTCATAGTCGCTGCCGTTGCCGCGCGTCACTGCGTGCGGATCTCGGCGTTCCCCCTGTGCGATGCCTGAGCGGTGATCGGATTGAAGTTGTGCGGCCGTGCGGACTTAGCCGGCATCGCCGGCGGTTGCCGCCACCGACTGCGCCTTCTCCGGCGGAATCGCCTCGGGTGCGTTGACGACTTCGATCTTGCTGTCGTCCTTCAGGCTGGCCTGCCCGGTGACGACCAGCTGATCGCCCACCTTGAGCCCATCGACGACTTCGTAGTGCGCCGCATCGCTGTAGCCGGTCTTGATGTTGCGACGGTGGGCGCGCCCTTCGGTGACGACGAACACGCTCTGCTGCGCGTCTTCGGTCAGTACCGCATCCTTGGGAATCAGCAGCGCGTTTTCGCGACGGTCGTACAGGATCTCGACGCGACCGAACATGCCGGGTTTGAGCTCGGGCTGTTCGGGTGCCATCGCCACCGTGACCTTGACCGTACCGGTGCTGGCATCGACCACCGGATTGACCCGCAGGATCGAGCCGGTGAAGGTCTTCTGTGGCCAGGCATCGACCGTCAGCGTGGTGGACTGGCCAGCGGCCAGTTTGAAGATGTCGCGCTCAGGTACATAGATCTGCGCCTGCAGGCTGTCCATCTTGGTGACCCGAAACGCCGGGCTTCCGGCCTGGATCATGTTGCCGACCTTGACGTAGCGCAGCGAGATCACGCCGGCAAACGGTGACTTGATCTCGGATTCATCCAGTGCCAGGCGCGCCAGATCGTAGGCGGCGCGTGCGCCGTCGAGTTCAAACTTGGAGCGTTCGTAGGCTTCGCGCGAGACCAGGTTGCGCTGGTACACGGACGCATTGCGCTTGAAGTCCTGCTGAAGCTGATCGAGGCTGGCCTTGGAGCGTGCGACTTCGAGCCGCAGGCGGTCGGTTTCCAGCCGTGCCAGCACCTGTCCGGCGGTGACCCGCTGTCCTTCTTCAACCTGGATCGATTCGATCACGCCGCTGGTCTTGGCATTGACGGTCGCTTCGGCTTCGGCTTCCAGGGTTGCGGTGCCGCGATAGGCGGCTTCGATCGCGCCTTGGGTTGCGGTCGCAATCTCAACCGGAATCGATGCCTCTTCTTTCTTTTCGTCGTCCTTGGATTCGCCTTGACTGCACCCCGATATGACCCCAGCCAAACTGATGGCTGCCAGTGTCCACACGATTCGCGCCTTCATGCATCGCTCCCGATTCTTGATTTGTATGCAACATGGACCAAGACCTGTGCCAGCCCTCAGTCAAAATTTAAGACATTGAAGCTAAAACGATTTATATGGAATGCCAAAGGCACAGAATAGATTGTAGTGGTGGAAGCGACGCACTCTTGGTCGATTCGGCCACAGCATGGCGATTCCAGCTCGTCGGTGGAGTTGTGTTTTTATATCGATAAATAAAGCATTTGACGATAAATAATCTGTCGCTCCCCTGAGCGGCAGTGGAATTTGGACGCGGATGCATGCAGAAAGGTTGCATCGGGCGGGGCTGACCTCATCTGCTAGCATGACGGGCCGCCGTCAGCGTCAACGGTTCGGCGGCTTCAATTTACGCTGTTTCCATCAGGATGCTTCTCATGCAAGTTGCCGATCGGCATGTGGTCTATATTCATTACACCCTCACCAACGACGGCGGCGAAGTGCTCGACAGTTCGCAGGGTGGTGATCCGCTGGCATTCGTTTTCGGTGCGGGCAACATCATCCGAGGCCTGGAAAAGGCGCTCGACGGCAAGGCCGTGGGCGACAAGCTGAATGTCCGTGTTGAGCCGGCAGAAGCCTATGGCGATCGTGACGATCGCCTGATTCAGGAAGTGCCGCGCGAAGCATTTCAGGGCGTCGACGAAATCCAGCCGGGCATGGCATTCAATGCTCAGAGCAGCCAGGGCCCGATGCGCGTGGTGGTCACCGCAGTCACCGACGAACTGGTCACGGTCGACGGCAATCATCCGCTGGCCGGCGAGCACCTGACGTTCGACGTCGAGATCACCGAAGTGCGTGAAGCCACCACCGAAGAGCTGGAGCACGGCCACGTGCACGGCCCGGGTGGACATCAGCACTGAGGTCTTGGTGCCGGGAACTCCGGTGCCGCTGGCGGGGTCGCATGCCGACCCTGTTGTTTAAAAGTGGAGCTGCCGATGCGCCTGCCTTCTCGTGTGCTGCTGATTGCAACCCTGGGTTTGGCTGCTGCGGCCCCGACATGGGCTGCGCCGGCCGATACCGCGCTGACGCTGGCGGTCGCCGGCGAACACCGTGATCCCCAGAATGTTGCACGCGATGCCTGGCGGCATCCGGCCGAGACGCTGACCTTTTTCGGCATCAAGCCGAACATGACCGTGGTCGAGGTCTGGCCCGGTGGCGGCTGGTACACCGAAATCCTGGCGCCGTATCTGCGCCGGGCCGGAAAACTGTACGTCGCCGGTTTTGTTGTCGATACCGACAAGGCCTCGGATTACGTCAAACGCTCGCATGCGCGGTTGATGGACAAGTTCGCTGCGCTGCCGGAGGTATATGGCCAGGTCGAAATCACCGCCGCGGGCCAGCCGGACCGCTGGGCCATTGCGCCGGCCGGTACCGCCGATCTGGTGCTGACCTTCCGCAATGTGCACAACTGGCTGGCGGCGGGGTACGACGCGCGCATGTTCCAGGCGTTTTTCGACGCACTCAAACCCGGCGGCACTCTCGGCGTGGTTGAGCATCGCGCCCGTGCGGGTGCCGATCTCGATGCGATGAAACGCAGCGGTTATGTCACCGAAGCGCACGTGATCGAACTGGCCGAGGCTGCAGGTTTCAAGCGGGTCGACAGCAGCGAGATCAACGCCAATCCAGCCGACGATACCGATCACCCGGAAGGAGTCTGGACGCTGCCGCCGAGTCTGCGCCTGGGTGACAAGGATCGCGACATGTACACCGCGATCGGTGAGTCGGATCGCATGACCCTGAAGTTCGTCAAGCCGGCGTCGAAAAACTAGTCCGTGACAGCCTCCAGCGCATAGCGCTGATCCCACTCTTCACGCTGCTGGATCAGGCGCAGATCCTGCCACAGCAGAAACGCGCGGCTGCGCAGCTTTGCGCCGACGTCGCTGACTGCCAGGTCCAGGCTGCTGGCAATGCGCAGAGGTCCGCGTACCAGTTCCGAGCGGCCTGAACGTTCGCGCGGCACTTCCGGAAGGTGTTTGCGCTGCGCGGCGCGATAGGCAGCGGCGTCCGCGGGCTCGAATTCGGCCTGGTACAGGCGGTCATTGAAGAACACCAGTTCGAGTCGGCCGACTTGGTCCCAATGCGAGTATTCCTTCACGGTGATGGTGTCGACATCGTGAGGCGGCATCTCGTCGCGTACCGGCCGATGATTGGATTCCAGCAGCGGCAGATATCCGCGCTGCTGCAGATCGGTCATGACCGCATCCACACTCATGTAGCTGCGATACGGGGCCAGCAGGTTCACGGGCGATGCCATGGCGGTGAACTTGGTTGCTGCAGGAGCCGGCGCCGGCTCCGGCTCAGCGGAGGCGGTCTTCGGCTCGGGAGTGTCTGCGGATGGCAGCGGAGTTCCCGGAGGCGATGCCGCGGATGTGGGTCTGTCCGCGGCGGTTGCATCTTCTGGCGCAGCGGGTACCGCTTCTGCGGGGCGCAAAGTGGGCGCAGGTGCAACCGTTGCGGGCGTCGTATCCGGTTCCGATGTCGGTGACTTCAGTTCCTCTTTCGGGGCGGTCACGGGATCTGCCGCGGCGACGACGGCCGGATCCTGCACGCGTACGGGACGCACGTATTGCGCGTCCGGGTTGAGCAGGGGACGAATCACGATCGCGAAGCAGATCAGTAGGGTGCCCATCAGCAGCAAGCGCAGCGGCCGCCATTTCTTCCACCACGCCGGTGGTTCGAGCCAGTCGCGTTTCGCTTGCGCCATTTCAATCAGTCTCCAGAATTCCGCTGCTGAGTCGCTGTGCCCTGAACTTTAGCGAAGTCTGTGACGGATGGCCCGACTTTGTTGCGACGACCACTCACGCAATTGAGTGCCGGCACATGAGTGCCTGCACACGGCCTAGGCGTGCTGGTTCCGGATCGCCAGCATCGCCGTGTTCAGCGCATCAGAGGCTCAGTCTTCCGGTTCGTAGCCCAGGTTCGGGGCCAGCCATTTTTCGGCTTCGGCCTGCGTCCAGCCCTTGCGCTCGGCGTAGTCCGCAACCTGCTCGCGGTTGATGCGGCCTACCACGAAGTACTGCGACTGCGGGTGTGAGAAGTACCAGCCGCTGACCGCGGCGCCGGGCCACATCGCGTAGCTTTCGGTGAGCCGGATGCCGGTGTTGGTTTCGGCATCGAGCAGGGACCACAGCGTGGCTTTCTCACTGTGTTCCGGGCACGCCGCGTAGCCGGGTGCCGGCCGGATGCCACCGCCAGCGCCGATGTAGCGCTCGGCGATCAGTGCGTCATTGTCCATATGTTCGTCCGGCGCATAGCCCCAGAATTCCTTGCGCACACGCTGGTGCAGGCGTTCGGCAAAGGCTTCGGCCAGGCGGTCGGCGAGGGACTCCAGCAGGATGGCGTTGTAGTCGTCATTGTCGCGCTTGAACGCAGCAACACGTTCGGCACTGCCGAGCCCCGCGGTGACAGCGAACGCGCCAATGTAGTCGGGCACACCACTGTTCCGGGGGGCGACAAAGTCGGCGAGGCAGCGATTCGGCACGCCAGCCCGATGTTCGCTTTGCTGGCGCAGGTTGCGCAGGCGAGCGATCACCTGCTGCCGTGTTTCGTCGGCATAGACCTCGATGTCGTCGTCGTTGGCCTGTGCCGCCGGGAACAGGCCGAACACGCCGTTGGCGCTCAGCCATTTCTCGTCGACGATGCAATCCAGCATGGTCTGCGCATCGGCGAACAGCTTGCGTGCGGCTTCGCCGGTGGTCGGACTGTTCAGCAGATCCGGGTAGCGGCCTTTCAGCTCCCAGGCGATGAAGAACGGCTGCCAGTCGATGTACTCGCGCAGCTCGGCCAGGGAGTAGTCCTTGAAGGTGCGCACATACTGTACCGCTTGGCGGTGGTGCTGATGGTCGCAGTTCGGCCCTTCGCAGACATCCTTGGTCTGTTGCAGCAGCATGTGCGGACGCGGAGGGCGGTAAGCGCTCCAGTCGATCGGCGTCTTGTTGGCGCGCGCAGCGGCCAGGGACAGGTATTTCTCCTGCCGATCCTTGGAGGCATGGCGCTCGCGGATGCCGTCGTACTCGTCCTTGATTTCGGACATCAGCCTGGGGCGCTGCTCATCCGACAACAGCGCGGACGCGACCGGCACCGAACGCGAAGCGTCCTTGACCCAGACCACCGGGCCTGAATACGCCGGATCGACTTTGACTGCGGTGTGCGCGCGCGAGGTCGTCGCGCCACCGATCAGCAGCGGGATCGTGAAGCCCTGGCGCTGCATCTCCTTCGCCAGATTAACCATCTCGTCCAGCGATGGCGTGATCAGCCCGGACAGTCCGATGATGTCGGCCTTCTCGGCAATCGCGGTGTCCAGAATCTTCTGTGCCGGCACCATGACGCCGAGATCGACGACGTCGTAGTTGTTGCACTGGAGCACGACGCCGACAATGTTCTTGCCGATGTCGTGCACATCGCCCTTGACCGTGGCCATGATGATCTTGCCCTTGGCCTGCACCACGTCGCCGGGTTTCTTCTCGGCTTCGATGAACGGAATCAGATAGGCCACGGCCTTCTTCATCACGCGCGCGGATTTGACCACCTGCGGCAGGAACATCTTGCCGGCGCCGAACAGGTCGCCGACGACGTTCATGCCATCCATCAGCGGACCTTCGATGACTTCGATCGGGCGCTTGCCGCCGGCCGAAAGCTCGGCCCGCAGTTCCTCGGTGTCCGCTTCGACGTGGGCGTCGAGGCCTTTGACCAGTGCGTGCTTGATGCGTTCGCGCACTGGCAGGCTGCGCCAGGCTTCGTCCTCGACGGCCTGCTTCTGTCCGTCGCCGCGGAAGCGCTCGGCGATTTCGAGCAGGCGCTCGGTGCCGTCCTCGCGACGGTTCAGGATCACGTCCTCGATGCGTTCGCGCAGCTCGGGATCGAGTTCGTCGTAGACCACCAGCGCGCCGGCATTGACGATGCCCATGTCCATGCCGGCCTTGATCGCGTGGTAGAGGAACACCGAATGGATCGCTTCGCGGACCGCATTGT
Source organism: Nevskiaceae bacterium (assembly GCA_041555955.1). Taxonomy (GTDB): domain Bacteria; phylum Pseudomonadota; class Gammaproteobacteria; order Nevskiales; family Nevskiaceae; genus Solimonas. Next base: position 5,397 of record JBFFJL010000021.1, on the reverse strand, counting down.
TGCCGCGGAACGAGAAGCTGACGTTGGACACGCCGCCGGAGACTTTGGCGCCTGGCAGGTTCTGCTTGATCCAGCGCGTCGCCTCGATGAAATCGACGCCGTAATTGTTGTGTTCGGCAATGCCGGTGGCGACGGCGAAGATGTTCGGGTCGAAGATGATGTCTTCGGCCGGGAAGCCAAGGTCTTCGGTCAGGATCTTGTAGGCGCGGCCACAGATGTCCTTGCGTCGTTGCAGGTTGTCGGCCTGACCGTCTTCGTCAAAGGCCATCACCACCACGGCGGCGCCGTAGCGCCGGCACAGCCGCGCCTGCTCGACGAACTTTTCGACGCCTTCCTTCATCGAAATCGAGTTCACCACCGGCTTGCCTTGTACGCACTTCAGGCCGGCTTCGATCACTTCCCATTTCGACGAGTCGATCATCAGCGGCACGCGACTGATGTCGGGCTCGGAAGCGATCAGATTGACGAAGCGCGTCATCGCGGCGACGCCGTCGAGCATGCCCTCATCCATGTTGACGTCGATGATCTGCGCGCCGGAATCGACCTGTTGCCGGGCGATGGCCAGCGCCGAGGCGTAGTCGCCGTCCTTGATCAGGTTGCGGAACTTGGCCGAGCCGGTGACGTTGGTGCGCTCGCCGACGTTGACGAAGTTCAGCTCCGGCGTCAGGTTCAGCGGCTCCAGGCCGGACAGTCGGCAGATCGCTTCGCGGTGTGGCGGCGTGCGCGGCGCCTGGTCAGACACGGCTTCAGCAATCGCGGCAATGTGCGGCGGGGTGGTGCCGCAGCAACCGCCGACGATGTTGACCAGACCTGAGGCGGCGAACTCGCGCAGGATCGCGCCGGTGTCCTGCGGGCGCTCGTCGTATTCGCCGAAGGCGTTGGGCAGGCCAGCGTTCGGATAGCAGGAGATGAAGCAGTCGGCGATGCGCGACAGTTCGGCGATGTAGGGACGCATGTCCTTGCCGCCGAGTGCGCAGTTCAGACCTACGGCCAGTGGGCGCGCGTGGCGGATCGAGTTCCAGAACGCCTCGGTGACCTGGCCAGACAGCGTACGGCCGGAGGCATCGGTAATTGTGCCGGACAGGATCAGCGGCCAGCGCTGGCCGCGCTGCTCGAATACGGTCTCGCAGGCGAAGATCGCGGCCTTGGCGTTGAGTGTGTCGAAAATCGTCTCGATCAGCAGCAGGTCGGCGCCGCCGTCGAGCAGGCCGTTGGTCTGCTCGACATACGCTGACACCAGCGCGTCATAGCTGATGTTGCGCGCGCCGGGATCGTTGACGTCCGGGCTGATGCTGCAGGTGCGGCTGGTCGGTCCGAGTGCGCCGGCGACAAAGCGGGGGCGGTCCGGCGTCTTCGCGGTCCACTCGTCAGCCGCCGCACGCGCGCAGCGCGCTGCCGCGACATTCAGCTCATAGGCCAGCGACTGCATGCCGTAGTCGGCGAGCGACACCACCTGGGCATTGAAGCTGTTGGTCTCGATGATGTCGGCGCCGGCTTCCAGATACTTGCCGTGGATTTCGCGGATGATCTCCGGCTGGGTCAGCGCCAGCAGATCATTGTTGCCCTTGAGGTCTGACGGCCAATCGGCAAAGCGCGAGCCGCGATAGTCGGCCTCTTCCAGCCTGTAGCCCTGAATCATCGTGCCCATGGCGCCGTCGATGACCAGAATGCGTTGGCGCAGCAGCGTTTCGAGTTGGGCGTGAGACGGGTGCAGTTTCATCGGGCTGATGGGGGTAATGATCGAGGGCGAGATTATATCTGCTTATGCGGATTGGCGGATAAAGATGTGATTGAAACGGGAATTCACCGCTTATCCGCCCAAACCCGCCTCGCATCCCCGTGACGTACTTTTCGTTGAGTGACTTTCGTACCGTATGTCCAACGGCACTGCAACGCGAGATTTCCCAAGGTTTCCAGAAGCAGTAGCCCCACATTCTCTCCCCCCAACCCGGAACCCCCAACCTCCGGGTTTCTAAGGCCAGACCTCCCCGTCTGGCCTTTTTTTATGGTTTTTCTGGCAAGGATTGTTGGGAAAACACATATAAAACAGTCAAATACGAAATTTTCCTGGTACTGATGCAGGGTTTATGTTGCAGCGCAAGAAAACATCATTGACAGTCAGAAATACATTGAGTAATGTAATTGAACGATTGGTCTGCTGTGGCCCGTCGTCCCCGATTCGAGACTGTTGGAGATCTGATCATGAGTGCAGTGATGACGGCGCCCCGGTGGCGCGATCGCAAGCGTTATCTTTGGCTGCTGGGTGCGCCGGTAATGTTGATCCCGATGCTGGGCGGACTGCTGGTCGAAGCGACTGGCTGGTCGCTGTTCTGGTGGTTCATGCCGCTGGTGGTGTACATCGTTGTGCCGATTGCCGATGCGCTGGTTGGCGAAGACCGCAACAATCCGCCGGAAAGCGCTGTCGCGGATCTGGAGAAGGACCGCTACTACCGCTGGGCGGTCTATTCGGCAGTACCGATGGAGTACGCGACCCTGATCTGGGGCGCTTGGGTGGCCGGCACCGCGTCGCTGGCCTGGTGGGAATATCTGGGGTTGGCGATTTCGGTGGGCATGGTCACGGGCATTTCGATTGCCGTCGCCCATGAGCTGGGTCACAAGACCGATCCTTTTGAACAGTGGCTGTCCAAGATCGCACTGGCGCCGACGGGCTACGGGCACTTCTATACCGAGCACAACCGCGGCCACCATGTGCGCGTTGCTACGCCAGAAGATCCAGCCTCGTCACGCTACGGCGAATCGTTCTACGCATTTCTGCCGCGAACTGTTGCCGGCGCGATGCGTTCGGCGTGGAAGATCGAAAAGGCACGGATGCAGCGTCGCGGTCTGCCGACCTGGCATTGGCGCAATGACGCACTGAACGCCTGGGCGATGACGCCGATTCTGTTCGGTGCGCTGATTGTGGCGTTCGGCTGGATCGTGCTGCCGTACCTGTTGATTCAGGCGATCTACGGCTTCAGTCTGCTGGAGGTAGTGAATTACCTTGAGCACTACGGCCTGTGCCGCAAGAAGCTGCCGAGCGGTCGCTACGAGCGCTGCCAGCCGACGCATTCCTGGAACAGCAATCATGTCTTCAGCAATGTGCTGCTGTACGGCCTTGAGCGGCATTCTGACCATCACGCCAACCCGCTGCGCGGATACGAAGCGCTGCGCCACTTCGAAGACAGCCCGCAGCTGCCCAACGGCTATGCCGGCATGATTCTGCTGGCGTATTGCCCTCCGCTGTGGTTCGCGGTGATGAACCCGAAGGTCCGTGCGCACCACGGTGGAGACTTGACCAAGGCCAACGTTGCGCCGCAACTGCGCGCCAGGCTCGGCCAGTCGGCGGCAGTCTGAGCTGCACCCACTATTACGAGGATTCAAACATGCGCAAATGGCGTTGTGTGATCTGCGACTTCGAATACGACGAAGCGCTTGGCATGCCGGATGACGGCATTGCGCCGGGCACCCGCTGGGACGACGTGCCTGACGACTGGAGCTGTCCGGACTGCGGCGCGCCGAAGGCGGAATTTGACATGGTGCTGGTCGAAGTCGCCTGAGGGGCGCGGTCGGCCCGAACCCCGGCGATCGCGACGGTCGCCGGGGTTTTTGATGGGCGCAAGAATCGAACGGCCAGCTTGAGCAGCAATCACTTCGTGACCACCATTTTGCTGTATTACCGTGCAGCGGCACTCGGATCATCGCGCCAATCCGACGCGCAACGACGAGGCTCTGCGCCATTTCTGGCAGCCGCCAAAGTCGCCCCGCAGGTCCCGCTCGATGATCCCGCTGGCCCATGCTCCGCCGCTGTGGTTCATGTTCATGAATCCGCGCGTGGTCGCCCATTTCAGGGGCGACATGAGCAAGGCCGACATCAAACCGTCGATCCGTGACGAGATCGTGGCGCACTACAGCCCGTCGACCAAGGTCTGAATCGCGTCCGATAGATGGAGATGCCGGCGGCGCATGGGGTAACATGCGCCGCCTTTTTATTTCGGAATCGGGAACGAGTCGATGCAGTACAAGAAGTGGCGCTGTCTGATCTGTGACTACGAATATGATGAAGCGGTCGGCGCGCCCGATGACGGCATCCCTGCTGGAACGCGCTGGGGCGACGTGCCCGATGACTGGACCTGCCCGGATTGCGGCGCGTCCAAGGACGATTTCCAGATGGTCGAGGTCGACTGACCCGTTCCGCGCATCTCCGGGTGCGCGCAGTTCGGTTTGATTCTGTGCGCGGCCGGATCCTGTCGCGCGGCCCTGTTTCGTCTGAAGGTGAGGCATGAGCCAATTCGACAACGTCAGTGTCATCAAGAAGGCCAACGTCTACTTTGACGGCCGTTGCGTCAGTCACACGGTGCTGCTCGCCGACGGCGTGCGCAAGACGATCGGTGTAATCTTTCCGTCGACGCTGACGTTCAACACCGGCGCGCCGGAGCGGATGGAAGTTCTCGGTGGCCGCTGTCGTGTGCGTCAGGCGGGAACCGACGGCTGGGTCGAATACACCGCAGGGCAGGCGTTCTCGGTGCCGGGTCAGTCGAGCTTCGACATCCAAACGCTGGAAACTCTTGACTACGTTTGCCACTTCGAATGACCTGAAATACGACCGCCACTCCGCGCAGGAGCCCGGCGGTCATCGCGACGTCCTGCGGTGACGCTCGCCAGATCCAGAACTGTACTGAAGCAGCGCTGGCGACAGTTGAATCTCGCTTGGCGACGTTGGCGCCCACGGCTGGCGTACTGGAGTGCCGCTGCGGCGATCGGCCTCGCTGCGTCGGTATTTGCCTGGTCCAGTGAATTCGTTCAACACCAGTTCGCGCGCGGCGTTGCGCATTGGCCTTGGATAGCGCTGCTGCTGACACCAATCGGCGTGGTCGCGGTGTGGTGGATCACCGTCCGCATCGCCCCCGAAGCTGCCGGCAGTGGTATCCCGCAGGTGCTCGCAGCGCTGCGCAACGAGGGCAAGGCCCTGCGTGAGCGCCTGCTGTCGGTGCGGACCGCCGTTGCCAAGATGCTGCTGACGCTGGTGGGTTTGGCGTGTGGTGCCTCGGTGGGTCGCGAGGGGCCGACGGTGCAGATCGGTGCCGCCATCGCCAACGTCGTTGGTGCGCGCAGCAATGCGACCACGCAGCGCAGTCTGATCCTTGCCGGCGGCGCGGCCGGCGTCGCCGCCGCATTCAACACGCCGATCGCCGGCATCGTGTTTGCGTTCGAGGAGCTCGCCAGCAGCCTCGAAGAGCAGACCAGCGGCACCTTGCTGGTGCTCGTGTTCATCGCAGCTGTCGTCGCAATGTCGATCCTTGGGCACCGGGTCTATCTGGGTGTGGTCGATGTCCATCTGGTGCAGTGGAGTGAATGGCGCGCGGTGCTGATCTGCGGGCTGGTCGGTGGACTGGCAGG
>JBFFJL010000020.1:0-18285 GCA_041555955.1 Nevskiaceae bacterium | reverse complement strand
TTGGTGGGGGCAATAAACAGGACGTTCTTGCCTTGACCGTCGAGATCAAACAAACGAAGCAAGCTGGCAAAGGTTTTGCCCGTACCCGTGTTGTAGCTATTCATCACCAAATCGTGCGTCCGCAACGTTTCCAGGGTGCGAACTTGGTGCTACCATCGGCGTTCTGTCGAGCGGTGCGCCGTGGCAGCGGTAGCGGAAACGCTACGAGTTTGAACTAATCCTCAAATAAGGGAATTTCAAGTTATGTCTCACAGCCGGTTTCATGCTGCAGCCTTGCTGCGCAGCGGAATGGCGGTCGCGGGTCTGTTGCTGACGGCAGGCGCATTCGCGCAGTCGACCGCGACGGTTTCCAAGGCGATCGACGAGCAGGCCGCGACGGAGCAGGCCGCTCAGCAGACCCAGTCAAGGGTTGACAAGCTGGATGACGAGACCCGGCAGGCGGTTGCCGAATACCGTTCCGTGATTCAGGAGACCGACAGTCTGCGACGCTACAACGAGCAGCTGGAGGGCACGATCAAGGCCCAGCTGGAAGAAATGGAGACGATGCAACGGCAGCTCGGTGAGATCGAGACCACTGCGCGCGAAGTGGTGCCGTATCTGCAGAAGATGCTCGGCACGCTGGACGACTTTGTGAAACTTGATCTGCCGTTTCTGCCGCAGGAACGCGCGCAGCGCATTGCGGACTTGAAGGACATGATGACGCGTGCCGATGTGTCGATTGCGGAGAAATTCCGTCGCATCGTCGAGGCGTATCAGGTCGAGATGGAGTACGGCCGCACCCTGGAGTCCTATCAGGGCAAAATCGGCGAAAAGACGGTTGATTTTCTGCGTGCCGGTCGCGTGAGCCTGATGTATCAGACGCTCGATGGCGCGGAGACGGGCTACTGGGACGCCGATAGCAAGACCTGGGTCCAGGACAACGACTACGAGGATGCGGTCAAGGCCGGACTGAAGATTGCGAAGAAACAGGCGGCACCGGATTTGCTGGTGGTGCCAGTTCATGCGCCGATGGAGGCCAAGTAACATGTCGCGCAAGACGTTTTCGAATCTGATGCGTGGGGCCGGCATTGCTCTGACGGTGGCGCTGCCGCTGACGGCAATCGCCGCCGGCTCGCTGGATGAATTGCTGGAGCAGACCCGCACCGCGCGTGCGCGTGAGGCGCAGCAAAATCAGGTCCGCGTAAACAAGTTTCAGCAGGAGCGCGACACGCGGTCGCAATTGCTGGCGGAGGCCAAGGCTGCACTCGCACAGCAGAATGCACGCGCCAATTCATTGTCGGCACAGTTCGATGCGAACGAGAAAAAGCTGACTGAGGTACAGGCCGCACTGGATGCCAAGTTGGGCAATCTCGGTGAAATGTTTGGTGTCGTACGGCAGGTTGCGGGTGACTTTGCCTCAGTCGCTCACAACTCGATGATTTCCGCCCAGTTCCCGGAGCGCGAGGCGTTTGCTCAGAAACTGTCACAGTCGAAGTCGCTGGCCTCGATTGAGGATCTCGAGAAGTTCTGGTTTGAAATGCAGCGGGAAATGACTGAATCGGGCCGCGTGGCCAAGTTCAATGCCAAAGTCATCAACGCCGAAGGGGTCGAGGAGTCAGTTCCTGTCGTGCGCCTCGGTGGGTTTACCGCCTCGACGGAAGATGGGTTCGTCACCTATTTGCCCGGCGAGAAGGAGTTTGCGGTTCTGTCGCGGCAGCCCGCGTCCCGCTTTGTGGGGCCGAACGAAGACTTGATGGAAGAATCCTCGGGTTATCACAAGGCCACGCTGGATCCGACGCGAGGGACTTTGCTGTCTATCCTGGTGCAGACGCCAAAGCTGACTGAGCAGGTCAAGTATGGCGGCTTGGTGGGTTATCTGATTCTGGCGATTGGTGCGATTGGTCTGGCGATGGCGGCTGTTCGTCTGGTCGTTCTGAGCGGAGTTGGCGCCAAGGTCAAAGGGCAGCGCAAGAACTCCAGCGATGCCAGTGACAACAATCCGCTGGGCCGAGTGTTGGCGGTCTATTACAAGGAGCCCAACGTCGACAAGGACACCTTGCAGTTGCGGCTTGACGAGGCCGTACTCCGCGAGATTCCGGCGCTGGAATCGTGGTTGCCTGCGATCAAGATGATTGCGGCAGTCGGGCCACTGATGGGTCTGCTCGGTACGGTCACGGGTATGATCCTGACCTTCCAGCAGATCACCTTGTTTGGTACGGGTGATCCGAAAATCATGGCCGACGGTATTTCCCAGGCCCTGGTCACCACCGTGCTGGGCTTGGTCGTGGCGATTCCGATGGTGCTGATCCACGCCTATTTGTCGGGTCGCAGCAAGGACATCGTGCAAATTCTGGACGAAGAAGCGGCTGGCATCATTGCGGAGCATGCCGAGAAACAGCATGGCCGGACCGCTTGATCTACTCGCCGACGTCCGCGACCTGCTGGAGGTCGGTGGCCCTGTCGTTCGTTTGCTGCTGGTCGCGGCGTTCGTTCTGTGGGTGCTGATTCTTGAGCGCTGGCTGTACTGCCGGCGTGAGCTCCCACTGATGGTTCAGCGAATTCAGACGGCATGGGACAGTCGTGCGGACCACTCCTCGTGGTTTGCCCGGCAGGTCAAGCGCAAGCTGTTGTCCGAGGCGGTGCGTGAAATTCGGGGAGGGCTCGGCATGATCAAGGCGCTGGTCGCATTGGCATCGCTGTTCGGTCTGCTCGGCACCGTGACCGGCATGATCCAGGTGTTCGATGTCATGGCGACGCTAGGAACCGGCAACGCACGTGCAATGGCAGCTGGCGTTTCTGCGGCAACCATTCCAACGATGGCCGGTATGGTGGTTTCGATTTCAGGTCTTTATCCGATTCTGTGGTTCGAGAAGACGCTGGCTCAGGAAACGAGCCGCCTGAACGACCACATGATCACGCACTAAGCACGAAGGATTCGAATCATGGCCCGTAGGCACCGAGGCAACGACGACGACGCCCAGATCGACCTGACGCCGATGCTGGATATGTCTTTCATCTTGCTGATTTTCTTTATCGTCACCACGTCTTTCGTCAAGGAGGCTGGCATCGACGTCAGCCGGCCGAGTGCGAAGTCTGCTGAGCGCAAGGAACGCGGCAATATCCTGATTGCGATTCGGCCGAGCGGCGAAATCTGGATCGACAAGCGTGTGGTCGATGTCCGCGCGGTTCGCGCCAATGTCGAGCGCCTCCACGCCGAGAATCCGGAGGGGTCCGTGGTCATTCTGGCCGATAAGGCCTCGCAGACCGGCATTTTGGTTGAAGTGATGGATCAGGTTCGGCTCGGCGGTGTGCAGAACGTCTCGATTGCCGCGGACCAGAACGGGGGCGGCTGATGAAGCGAACCGCGCTCGCGGTCGTCCTTGCGGCACTGGTCGCCATCGGCCTGTTCTGGCTGATGCACTTGCTCATCATGGGGCGCAACATCAACGCCAACAAAGGCGCGGCGTCGGCGTCGATCGACTTCATTCGCTTGAAGCGCGACACTCAGCTTGAGACCAAGACGCGAAGCAAGCCCGAGAAGCCACCTCCACCGAAGCAGCCGCCGCCGCCGCAGATGAAGGTGCAGTCGCAGAGCAAGCCGGACATGAGTCCGACGCCGTTTAACATGCCGAAAATGAACCTGCCGACCAGCATCACCGGCGGTCCGTTCCTCGGAAACTTTGCAGCCAACGACATTCAGGGCGACGGTGAGCTGATTCCTTTGGTCCGCATCGCACCGCAGTATCCGCGGCAGGCTTTGCGCGACGGCATTGCGGGCGAAGTCACCTTGGAAATCACGGTCGGACCGGACGGTACAGTCAAGTCGGCGCGAGTCAAGAGCGCAAAGCCTAGGGGGTACTTCGAGTCTGCTGCGGTTGCAGCGGCCTACAAGGGGCGGTTTAGGCCGAAGGTTGTCGACGGAACGCCGCAGGAAACGACCGGCGTATACACCGTCAAGTTCACTCTGAGCGAATAAGTGATGATGGCACTGAACAGGTCGACCTGGGCAGCACTGCTGATGGGGCTGGCGATCGCCGCCGCCCCGATGGCGCCGACGTTCGCGCAGGATGCGCCGAAGAAGGAACGCAAAGCGGCTGGCACTTTGTCGGAGACCACCTACCGGCAGCTCGAACGAATCCACGACCTTATCGGCAAGAACAAGAATGCCGAGGCCTTGGAGAAGGCCAACGCGCTGAAGGAGCGGCTGCGCGGTGACTACGAGAAAGCGGTCGTGATGCAGACGATTGCGTTCATTTATATCGGCCAGAACAATTACAAGGCGGCTATCACTTCATTCGAAGAGGCGTTGAAGCTGGACGCCCTGCCGCAGCAGCCGTACGAGCAGATGCTGTACAACGTCGCGCAGCTGTATTTCCAGGATGGCCAGACGGATAAGGCGATCCAGCGCATGGAGCGATACTTTAGCGAAGCGACGATTGACCCGCCGGCAGATGCGCACATCCTTCTTGCCAGCGCCTATGCGGACCGCAAACGTTTCAGCGACGCGTTACCTCAGGTCGAAAAGGCCATCGCCAAGAGCAAGACGCCCAAGGAATCCTGGCTGCAACTGAAGCTTGCACTGCACTATGAACTGAAGCAGTACCCGCAGTGCGCGGAAGTGCTGCTGAAGCTGGTGTCGCTGGTGCCGGACAAGCAGGACTACTGGAAGCAGTTGGCCAGCATTCTGTTCGAGATCAAGCGCGACAAGGAGTCGCTGGCGGTCTTGGCGCTGGCTGATCGACAGGGCTTCCTGGAGAAGGAAAGCGAAGTCCGTAACCTGGCGAATATCTATCTGCTGCTCGACATTCCATACAAAGCGGCAGCGGTGCTGCAGTCTGGCCTGGACCGCAAATTATTGAAGGCTGACGAAAAGACGCTGAGTCTGCTCGGGGACGCCTGGACCATGGCGCGCGAGTACGGGCAAGCGGAAAAAGTCCTGCTGCAGGCGGCGAGCATTTCCGAAAGCGGCGAGATCTACTACCGTCTCGGCCAGATCTACGTCGAAGATGAGCGCTGGAAAGATGGACTGTCCGCATTGTCCAAGGCGCGCGCAAAGGGCATCAAGAAGATGGGGGATGCAACCTACCTTCAGGGCATCGCAGCGTTTCAGGCGGGCAACAGCAAGCTCGCAGTGGATCTGTTGCGCAATGCGCAGCAGTACGACGAGAGTCGCAGTGCGGCCGGGCAGTGGCTGAATCACATCGCCCAGCTTGAAGAGATTGAGGCGCAGAAGGCCGGCGCCGCAGTGGAAGAGACAACTGAGGGCGATGAGGCCGCTGCGCCGGCTGCGAGCAACTGAAGTTACCGCGACGGGCGTTGCCATCATAGGAGCTCCCCAACTGATCGGCCGCTCACGTACGCTGAGGATCGCCTTGGCGTTTGCCACGGTCTATCTGGTCTGGGGGTCGACCTACCTCGCGATTCGCATCGGGGTGCACGATGCCCCTGCAATTCTGTTTGCCGGCGCCCGATTCCTGCTTGCTGCGCCGATCATGCTGATTTACGCGGGGTTCCGAGGGGCGCAGGTCCCGCGTAACGGCAGGGACTGGCTCATCATCGTTGCGACCGCGCTGCTGATGCTGGTTGGAGCCAATGGCTTGGTGACCTGGAGTGAACAATGGGTCGATTCCAACCAGGCGGCCTTAATCGTCGCAACCTCGGCACTGTGGATGGCCTGGTTCGGAACCTGGGGCGGGCGCGGAGAGGCTCTGCCGAAGCTGACGGTTGCGGGCTTGCTGGTCGGTTTTGCCGGTGTCGCGGTGCTGGTGGGTGCTGGGCTCAAACTGCATCAAGCGCCGTGGCCTGCCTACCTGGCCCTGCTGTTGTCGCCCATTCTGTGGGCCGCCGGTTCCGTGGTGTCACGCCGCTATCCCACGACATCCTCACCGTTGATGACGGCGGCCTTGCAGATGCTGGTGACGGGTGTGGTGATGACCACGCTAGGCCTGCTCAATGGCGATCTCGCGCGTTGGCAACCGACAGCATCGTCGTTGGGGGCACTTATATATCTCTCCGTGCTGGGGTCCTGTGTCGCTTATGGAGCCTATGTCTGGCTGGTCCATGAGGTGACGCCGGCGCAGCTCGGAACCTATGCCTACGTCAATCCTGCGGTGGCCGTTCTGCTCGGATGGTGGGTGTTGAGCGAGGCCATGCATCCGACCCAAATAGTGGGCACGGCGATTGTGCTGGGCAGTGTGATTCTGGTGACGGTGGCGTCGCGGCGCAGCCGCCGCTAGCCTTGCGCGAATGCGCGCCCGTTATTTCTGGATTCAGTCGTTTGTCGCTGTGCTTGCGATTGGCGCCAGCGTTGGTGTCGCAGCGCAGTCGCTGCGCATCGGCAACGGGCCGGAAATCGAGACGCTGGACCCGCAACGCGCACGTTCGGTCAGCGCGTTCAATATCCTGCGCGATCTGTATGAGGGGCTGATTCGAGTCGGTCCGGATGGACGCTTGATCCCCGGGGCTGCGTCAGCCTGGGACGTCAGCGAAGACGGGCTGATTTATCGCTTTCACCTTCGGGCAAACGGCCGCTGGTCCAATGGCGATGCCGTGACTGCGGATGACTTCGTCGCCGGGATGCGTCGCACCGTGTCGCCGGCAACCGGGTCCAATTTTGCGCAGATGCTGGTGCCGATTCGTGGCGCTGCTGCGATCAGTCGCGGCGAGCGTTCGCCCGAGACGCTGGGTGTCCAAGCGGTGTCGCCGCTGGAGCTGGAAATCCAGCTGGATGTTCCGACCCCGCAGCTGCTGGGGGTGCTGACCCAGGCCGCGACCTACCCGGTGCATCGTCCGAGCCTTCAACAGTACGGCGATGGTTTTTCCAGGCCGGGACGGCTGATTGGAAACGGGGCGTATTCGCTGGACGCCTGGGTGATGCAGTCCCATGTGAGCCTGCGCCGCAATCGGTACTACTGGGATGCCGACACCGTAGCCATCGACACGGTGACCTACTATCCCACCGAGGACATCAACTCTGAGTACAAGCGCTATCGCGCGGGTGAACTGGATATCACCTACGAAGTGCCGCCGGTACAGATTGCACAGATTCGCCGCGAGCATTCCGCGGAGTTGCATCTGGCTCCGTATCTTGGCGTGTACTACTACGGCCTCAATCTGACGCGAGCACCGCTGGCCGACAACCCGAAACTGCGCAAGGCGCTGTCGATGGCGATCGATCGGGATGTGATCGTCGACAAGGTTCTTAACGGACTGGGGTTGCCAGCCTATGGCTGGGTGCCGCCGGGTGTTTCCGGTTATCCGGCGCAGCAACCGGCCTGGGCGCAGCTGTCCGACACGCAACGGCTGGCAGAGGCGCGACGCTGGTATGCGGAGGCCGGTTATGGTCCGCAGCATCCGCTCGAGCTGGAAATCCGCTTCAACACGCACGAAAGTCATCAACGCGTTGCGACTGTGATCGCGGCGATGTGGAAGCAGGCGCTGGGTGTGACAACACGCTTGGTCAACGAGGAATTCAAGGTCTTCATCAACCATCGAAAGCAGCGCCGGGTGACGCAGGTTTTTCGCGCGGTATGGATCGCGGATTACAACGATCCCTCGAGCTTCACCGACATTCTCCACAGTCGTCACGGACAGAACGACACCGGCTGGAACAATCCGGCGTATGACGCGCGTATTGAGGCTGCACGGGAGCAGCCGGCGCTGCGAACGCCGACGCTGCAGGCCGCCGAACGCTTGATCTTTGACGATGTGCCCGTCATTCCGATCTACTTCTACGTTTCCAAACATCTGGTGCGGTCGAGGGTTATCGGGTGGCGCGACAACGTGCTGGATTACCACTACACGCGGGATCTACGCCTTGCCGCGGATATCGGCCCGGAATGACGCCCCGCTTGCAACGGAAATGCGTTCACTGATGGTGCGTGCGCTGAGTCGACTGCTGACCGCGCTTCCAACCCTGTTCGTGTTGGTCACCCTGGCATTTTTCATGATGCGCGCAGCGCCGGGTGGGCCTTTCGACAGCGAACGCAGCCTGGCGCCCGAGATCGAGGCCGCAATCGAAGCTCAATACCACCTCGACGAGCCGTTGATACGGCAGTACCTGCACTACCTGCTCGATCTGAGCCACGGCGATCTTGGCCCATCGTTTCAGTATGAAGGGTATCGCGTGACTGAATTGATCGCGGCGGGCTTGCCGGTATCGGCCCTTCTGGGTGGTTTGGCCCTGTGTCTGGCCGTGGTCGTTGGCGTCTCGATCGGCATCGTCGCCGCGCAGCGTCGCAATCATCTGATCGACCATGTGCTGATGACTTTGAGCGCGCTCGGCATCTGTATCCCGGCATTTGTCGTTGCGCCGCTGCTGATCCTGGCGTTCGCTGTCGCACTCGGTTGGCTGCCTGCGGGTGGCTGGAGCGCCGGGCAATGGCGTGATGTGCTGCTGCCGGTGCTGGCGCTCGCGCTGCCGCAGCTCGCGTACGTGGCGCGATTGACGCGGACCTCGATGGTTGACGTCTTGCAGGCTCCGTACGTCCTCGCTGCACGTGCCAAGGGTCTGCCGACGCGTCAGATCCTGCTGCGCCATGCGCTGCGACCGGCGCTGCTGCCGGTGCTGTCGTATCTCGGGCCGGCGGCCGCAGCCCTGATCACAGGGTCAGTTGTGATCGAACAGATCTTCTCGATCCCCGGACTCGGCCGGTACTTTGTGCAGGCCGCGCTGAATCGCGACTACACACTGGTGCTTGGCGTGGTGCTGGTGTACGGCGCCTTGATCGTGTTGTTCAACTTTGTGGTTGACATGCTGTACGGCGTGCTTGATCCCAGGGTGCGCGCCACATGATGCGAGTGCCGATGTTGCAATCATTCGCGCGCAGGCGATCGGCCATGCTGGCGCTGGTTCTGCTGATTCTGATTCTGCTGGCGGTGGTGTTTGGGCCGCTGCTGAGCCCATACGCGGTGGACTTCATCGATTTTGACGGGAACTGGTCAAGCTCGCCGACACTGAAAGGCGCGCACTGGTTCGGCACCGACAGTCTTGGCCGCGATCTGTTTGTGCGCACCCTCGAGGGCGGGCGCATTTCGTTGCTCGTTGGGGTGTTGTCGACCCTGGTGGCAGCTGGCATTGGGGTCGTCTATGGTGCCACGGCAGGCTACTACGGTGGACGGATCGATCAGTGGATGATGCGTGCTGTCGATGTGCTCTACGCGTTGCCGTTCATGTTCCTCGTGATTTTGCTGATGGCTTTGTTCGGACGCCATCTGGTCTTGATGTTTGTGGCCATCGGTGCAGTCAACTGGCTCGACATGGCGCGCATTGTGCGCGGTCAGACCCTGGCGCTGAAGCAGCGCGAATTCGTCATTGCCGCACGTCTCTCCGGAGCGCCGGACGGGCAGATTGTCCGTCGCCATATCGTGCCAAATCTGCTGGGCGTTGCGGTGGTCTATGCCAGCTTGACGGTGCCGCAGGTCGTTCTGATCGAATCCTTTCTCAGCTTTCTCGGTCTGGGCGTACAGGCGCCTGCAACCAGCTGGGGTGCACTGGTCAACGACGGCGCGCGTGAGATGGAGGCGACACCGTGGTCTTTGGCGTTTCCGGCCGGCTTCCTGGCGCTGACCCTGCTTTGTCTGAACGCTGTAGGTGAAGGCCTGCGTCATGCCCTGGAACCGCGGAGTGAGCGATGATGCCGGCACCGTTGCTGAGGGTTGATGGTCTCACCATACGCTTTGCCGGAAGCCGTCTCCCCGTGGTTGATGATGTCAGCTTCGAGCTGTCAGCCGGTTCCGCGCTGGGTATTGTCGGAGAGTCAGGCTCGGGCAAGTCGCAGACAGCGCGCGCGATCGTTGGGCTCAGTGCAGAGGACGCCGCGGTGCGGGGCAGCGTGCGCTTTGATGGCGTCGAGTTGATTGGCGCGACCGCCGCCACTCTGAACCGGGTGCGCGGCGCGCGTATCGGCATGGTGTTTCAGAATCCATCGTCCTTTCTGAATCCTTACCTTCGAGTGGAGGTGCAGATGGCAGAAATGCTGCAGCTACACCGGGGAATGACGCGAATGGATGCGCTGACTGAATGCCGTCGTTTGCTGGATTGTGTCCAGGTTGGCGATGTGGCGCGGCGCCTGCGTCAATATCCTCATGAACTGTCCGGTGGATTGTGCCAGCGGGTCATGGTGGCGATGGCCCTCAGCTGTCGGCCGAGCCTGTTGATCGCCGACGAGCCGACCACGGCGCTGGATGTGACAGTCCAGGCGCAGCTGTTGGATTTGCTGGCGCAACTGCGCCGGGATCTTGGACTGTCGCTGTTGCTGATCTCGCATGATCTGGGTGTCGTTGCCGAGTTGTGCGACGAGCTCCTGGTCCTCAACGGCGGGCGCGTCGTCGAGCAGGGTAGCGTCTCCCAGGTGATGGACCATCCGCGGCAGGCGTATACCCGACATCTGCTCGAATGCCGCCCGGGCGAGCGCGCTCGCGAGCTTGCTGCAGTTTGCGGATCGTTCGAGGATGGTGGCGCAGTGACTTGATCTCGGGCGGATTATTCGGCGGGCCTCTGTTGCACAGGAAAGAATTTCCTCCATAATCCGCGCTGAGGGTTGTAACGTGTGGGGCGCTTTGAAGTGCGCCGCACGTCGCTGAGGCGACCGGCATGCGCGCCGGTCGAAGCCCATGACGGGGGAGACTATGACTACGATGGCAAAAAGCCACGGATCTGTTGCACTTGCTGCGGTCGTTGCTTTGTTCAGTGTTGTGTACGCAGGCGCTGCATCTGCGATCAGCTTCAGTCTGCCCTGGGGCGACGATGAAGCAATCGAGGGCGTACTCAACAGTACGATCATGGTGGGCGCTGCAATTCGCATGCAGGACCGGCACACGGACTATCTGGGCAAGGCGAACGTCAATCCGGACGTCTGCGGCGGCCTGAACCAGTCCTGCCAGGGCCTGTTCCGCGATCAGGGCCATCCAGCGACGGCGCTGGCCATGGCGCCGGGGCAGTTCAGTCCGAACTACGACGATGGCAACTGGAACTATGACAAGGGCGATCTGACGTCGGGACTGGCCAAGATCACCCAGGATCTCACGCTGACCTACGGCAACTTCGGCTTTTTCACCAAGGGGCTGTACTACTACGACTGGGTCAACGCCGATTTCACTGAATATCATCCGAACGAGCTCAACTCGTCCAACAAGGCTGACCTTGTGACCCCGGATCCGGCGCTGGGCATCGCCCAATACGGCAAGGGCGCGCCGGTCTACCGTGACCGCAAGGGCGGCGAACTGCTGAGCCAGGTTGGTGCCGAAGTACAGCTGCTTGATGCGTATTTCTTTGGTTCTGTCCCGTTGTGGGACGAGAAGGAGCTCAGTTTCAAGGTCGGGCGTCAGCTGATCAACTGGGGCGAGTCCTTGCTGCAGGCATTGAATTCGCTGAATCAGGCCAATCCGGTCAACGCCAACAACTACTACCGCGTTGGCTACCAGGTCGAGGAGATCTTCACGCCGCTGAACATGGTCTCGTTCTCGTTCGAGCCGTTCTATAACGCGTCCTTCGAAGCGTTCTATCAGCTCGAATGGCAACCGCTGGAAGCGCCTGCCCCCGGAACGATGTATGCGTTGTCTGACGTTGTTGGCGTCGACAATGCAGTCAACTATGCCTATGTGAACTTCGGCGGCGCGCCCGAGGATCCCGAAGGGCTCGCATTCCCGTTGTACAACCCGTTGTCGGGCGTGACCAACACTTCGACCACGATCGAACGCCTGAAGGACCACGAACCCAATTCGGCCGGGCAGTATGGTGTATCGCTGAAGTACTACGCCGAAGAGCTCAACAACGGAACCGAGTTCGGCTTCTACTACATGAACTATCACTCGCGCCTGCCGTACGCGAGCTTCTTCTCGACGGTGGCCAGCTGCGCACGGCGTGAGGGTAACGACCTCGGCATCGATGCGTATGATCCGGTCAGCTTCCTGGCGGCTTGCCCGGATCTGCCGATCGTCAGCGAGCTCACGGGGCAGGATCCAGCCAACGCCACCAGCAACGCCGTGCCGCTGGATACGGTCAAGCTGATGGTCGAGTATCCCGAAGATATCCATCTGATGGGCGTCAGCTTTGCGACGACCGCGTTTGGCTGGTCGTTCCAGGGTGAGGTCGCCTACCGGCCGAACGCACCGTTGCAGGTGGATACCGAAGATCTGGTGTTTGCAGCATTCGGGCCGACCCTGTCTCGGTGCCATGATCCGAATCTGGATCGCCTGTTGCCGGCGGATGCACTGGCGCCGGCCTTGGGGCTGGTGGATACCATCTTCGGCACGATCAGCGGTCTGACCGGCGGAGCGGTGGGCATCCCGAATGTGCTTCCGCTGGGGTCCGGCTGTGCGGGAACGACCACCGGAGTCGGTTCGACCGGTGAAGGGAGTTCGCCGATCGCGGTCATCAACGACGGCGCCGCCCTGTATGCCCCCAGCGACTATGTGGTCGATGCCAATGGAACGCCGGGCGCGTTCAACGACACTTTTGATCTCGGTATCGGTCACGCGCCGGGCTCGGCTCGTTCGTTTCCGGCGTTCGTGACGCCGTACCGCGGTGTCGCAGCCGGCGAGAACGCGCCTTGCGAACCGCAGTATCTCGGCAGTCAGAATCCCCACAGCACGGATCAGCAACCCGGTTCGCGCGTCGCCAATCCGAACTTCGTTCCATATACGACGTCGAATCCCTGCTACGTTCGCGGCTACGAGCGTCTGGATACGTACCAGTTCAATCTTGGTGGGACTCAGGTACTCGGCGCCAGTGACAATCCGATCGGCGCGGATCAGATCCTGTTCGTGTTCGAAATCGGCGCGACGTGGGTGCCGGACCTGCCGCCGCTGGACGAGCTGCAGTTCGAGGCAGCGGGTACCTACTCGCATGCCAGTGCAGGCGCGGACGGGACCGGTGCCAGCTGGGCCAGCGAACAGCAGCAGCGCATGGCATGTTCGTATGACCCGGTCACCAAGGCGCCGCGCCAGTCGTGCTCGTATGGCATTGATGGGCTGCGCTTCAATCCGTCGCAGGCCAATCTTGACCTGTATCCGGACAAGCTGTCGTGGGGCTATGTGACCATTGCCATCATTCGCTACGAGTCTGTGGTCCCGGGAATCTCGTTCGCACCGCAGATCATCTGGCAGCACAACGTCAGCGGCACGGCGCCGGGTCCAGGAGAACTTCATCGAAGGCCGCAAGACCGCAGATCTGCAGGTCGAGACCCGCTACAAATCCAATCTGGCCTTCTATCTGGGCTACACCTGGTTTACCGGGGGCGGTGTCGCCAACCTGTATCGCGACAAGGACATGGCGCGCGCCTTTGTCAAAATACAGTTCTAGACGTTATTGAGCGGAAAATACAACGGCGGCCCTTGGGCCGCCGTTGTCGTTCATGGCGTGTTTTCTTGTGGCTAGCGCAACAGGGGTTTGAGAAATCGACCAGTGTGCGAGCCCCGTTTCTTCGCCACCGTTTCGGGAGTGCCGACGGCGACGATCTGACCGCCGCCGTCGCCACCTTCCGGACCCAGGTCGATGATCCAGTCCGCGCGTTTGATCACGTCCAGATTGTGCTCAATGATGACCACGGTGTTGCCGTGATCGCGCAGGCGTTCCAGCACCTTGAGCAACTGCGCAACATCGTGAAAGTGCAGTCCGGTCGTCGACTCGTCGAGGATATACAAGGTCTGGCCGGTATCGCGGCGCGAAAGCTCCTTGGCCAGCTTGACGCGCTGCGCTTCACCGCCGGACAGCGTGGTCGCGTTCTGGCCCAAGGTGATGTAGGTCAGGCCGACATCCATCAAGGTATCGAGCTTGCGGTGGATGGCGGGTACCGGTTTGAAGAACTCGCTGGCTTCCTCGACCGTCATGTCCAGCACCTGGTCGATGCTCTTGCCCTTATAGCGAATCTCCAGCGTTTCGCGGTTGTAGCGGCGTCCGCGGCAGGTGTCGCAGGTGACGTAGATGTCCGGCAGGAAGTGCATCTCGACTTTGATCACACCGTCGCCCTGACAGGTTTCGCAGCGCCCGCCCTTGACGTTGAAGCTGAAGCGCCCCGGCAGGTAGCCGCGCGCGCGTGACTCCGGCACCCCGGCAAACAGCTCGCGGATCGGTGTGAACAGCTGCGTGTAGGTCGCCGGATTCGAACGCGGCGTGCGGCCAATCGGCGATTGGTCGATA
Source organism: Nevskiaceae bacterium (assembly GCA_041555955.1). Taxonomy (GTDB): domain Bacteria; phylum Pseudomonadota; class Gammaproteobacteria; order Nevskiales; family Nevskiaceae; genus Solimonas. Next base: position 4,166 of record JBFFJL010000020.1, on the reverse strand, counting down.
TCAATGACCTTGTCCAGATGATCCAGGCCTTCAATGGCATCGCATTCGGCATGGTGCGTCGATGCATTGTTCAACTGGCGCGCGGCGTAGCCATGCAAGGTGTCGTTGATCAGCGTCGACTTGCCGGAGCCCGAGACCCCGGTCACGCAGGTGATCAGGCCGATCGGAATCTCGGCGGTGACGTTCTTCAGATTGTTGCCGCGCGCGCCGCGGATCGTGATTGATCGGTCCGGCTGTGGCGGGTGGCGCAGGTCCGGCACTTCGACCCGTGAGCGTCCGGACAGATAGCGTCCGGTAATCGAGTCAGGGGCGCTCTCGATCTGTGCCGGCGTGCCTTCGGCGACCACGCGGCCACCATGGACACCGGCGCCGGGCCCGATGTCGACCACGTAATCGGCGTGGCGGATGGCGTCCTCGTCATGTTCGACCACGATTACGGTATTGCCGAGATCGCGCAGCCGGAACAGGGTCTGCAGCAGGCGCTCGTTGTCGCGCTGGTGCAAGCCGATGCTGGGCTCGTCGAGTACGTACATCACGCCGACCAGACCGGCGCCGATCTGCGAAGCCAGGCGGATGCGCTGGGCTTCGCCGCCGGACAGGGTTTCGGCGCTGCGCGCCAGCGTCAAATAGTCGAGACCCACATTGTTCAGAAAGCCCAGGCGCGCACGAATCTCCTTGAGAATCTTGTCCGCGATCTCGCCCTTGTGGCCCGGCAGCTTCATTGATTTGAAGAATGCCTCGGCCTCGCGCACCGAAAGCGCGGTCAGTACAGGGAGGCTGCGATCTGCGACAAATACGTGCCGCGCCGCGCGGTTCAGGCGCTGGCCGCCGCATTCCGGGCAGGGCTTGTTGCTCAGGTATTTCGACAGCTCCTCGCGCACCGCGTCGGATTCGGTTTCGCGGTAGCGCCGTTCCAGATTTGGCACGATGCCTTCGAACCGATGTGTGCGCGACTGCAGCTTGCCGCGCTCGTCCGGGTACTCGAATACGATGCGCTCTTCACCGCTGCCATGCAGCAGCACCGTGCGCACCTTGTCATTGAGCTTGTTGAACGGTTTTTCCGGGTCGAACTGATAGTGCTTGGCCAGCGAGCTGACGAAGTGCCAGTAGTACGGGTTGCGCTTGTCCCAGGAGCGAATTGCGCCTGAGGCCAGCGACAGCTCCGGATGCGCGACCACGCGGTCTTCATCAAAGACCTGCAAGTTACCGAGGCCATCGCACTTGGGGCAGGCTCCATGTGGGGCGTTGAACGAGAACAGCCGCGGTTCCAGTTCCTCCAGCGAATAGCCGCAATGTGCGCAGGCCATGCGCGACGAAAACGTCAGCACCTCGGCTTCGTGCTTGAACGGTGCGATATAGGCCAGTCCGTCGGACAGGCGCAGCGCGGTTTCGAACGATTCAGCCAGGCGTTGCTTCAGACCTGTTTCGCCGTCGGTCGCATCGGCGCGAATCTTGAACCGGTCGACCACGACTTCGATGTCGTGCTTGAGCTTGCGGTTGAGTACCGGAACCTCGTCGAGTTCGTACACGGTGCCGTCGACGCGCACGCGCACGAAACCCTGACTGCGAGCCTGCTCGAACCATTCCAGATGTTCGCCCTTGCGGCCTCGGACCACCGGCGCCAGCAGCAGCCAGGCGCTGTCCTGCGGCAGCGCCAGCACCAGATCGACAATCTGCGACACGCTTTGTGCCTCCAGCGTGACGCCGTGGTCGGGGCAGCGCGCGGTGCCGACACGCGCGAACAGCAGGCGCAGGTAGTCGTAGATCTCGGTGACGGTCCCGACGGTCGATCGCGGGTTGTGCGAGGTCGATTTCTGCTCGATCGAAATCGCCGGCGACAGGCCCTCGATCACGTCGACGTCCGGCTTCTGCATCATCGACAGAAACTGGCGCGCATACGCCGACAGCGATTCGACATAGCGGCGCTGGCCCTCGGCGTACAGCGTATCGAAGGCCAGTGAGGACTTTCCGGACCCGGACAGGCCGGTCACGACGATCAGCTTGTCGCGCGGCAGATCCAGCGAAATGTTCTTCAGATTGTGCGTGCGGGCACCGCGGATGCGGATGTTTTCCATCGGGGAGCGGGTCGGGAGTCTCAAACGGGCTAATATATGCGCCCTGCACTGGGCACGACAGAGGCACAGCCTGCCTGAAGTTCGTGACCGCCGACCGCTGGGCGGCGCGGTTCGTGCTTGGACCGTTTCGAATTCCTCATACAGGGCAAGACGTTCGCGATGAATGCACTGGAATGGCGCGCCGTGATTTCCCTCGGCGCGATCTACGCGTTGCGCATGATCGGCATGTTCATGGTGCTGCCGGTGTTTGCGCTGTATGCCGGGGAGCTGCCGCTGCCGGCCCAGCCGTGGCAGATTGGACTGGCGATTGGCATCTACGGACTGACCCAGGCGTGTTTGCAGATTCCCATGGGCATGGCCTCGGATCGCTTCGGCCGCAAGCGGGTGATTGCCGTGGGCATGGTGGTGTTTGCCGCGGGCAGTTGGCTCGCGGGTTCGACCCAGGACATCGAATGGATCATCTTCGGTCGTGCACTGCAGGGTGCCGGTGCGGTGTCGTCTGCTGTGGCTGCATTGCTGGCCGATGTGACCCGCGATGCGGTCCGCACCACTGCAATGGCAATCCTCGGCGCCGGAATGGGCGTGGCCTTCGTGCTGGCGCTGGTACTGGGGCCGCTGGTGTCCGGCTGGATCGGCGTTGACGGCATCTTTCAGCTCACCGGAGCGCTGGCATTGTTGACCTTGCCGGTGCTGATGTTCGCGGTACCGACGCCGACCGAGGCCAAGACCAGCGCCGGGCGCCTGCGCGAGGTTCTGGCCAACAGCCAGCTGTTGCGCCTGGATGCCGGCATCTTCCTGCTGCATGCGTGCATGACCACAGTGTTTACGGTGGCTCCGCTGGCGATCGTGGAGACGCTGGGCCTGCCGAGTGCGCAACACTGGAAGCTGTATCTGCCGGTGCTGCTGCTGAGCCTGATTCCGGTGTTCCCGCTGATCCGTATGGCCGAGCAGCGCGGACGCTTCAAGCCGGCGTTCATCGGCGCGATCTGTGTGCTGGCCATCGCCTTGACCCTGGCCGCAGCGGAGCATGCGTCAGCGATGCTGCTGGTGCTGGCGTTGTTCCTTTACTTTGTCGGCTTCAATTTCCTCGAAGGCGCGTTGCCGTCACTGATTTCCCGCAAGGCGCCGCCAGAGCAGAAAGGTGCTGCGCTGGGGATCTATTCCAGCGCGCAGTTCCTCGGCGCCTTTGCGGGTGGCACTCTGGGCGGGTTGGCTATGCAGCGTGGTGGCATCGGTGCCGCTTTCGCGCTGGCTGCAACCTTGCCCATAATCTGGCTTGGCGTTGCTGCCAAACTCGCACCGCCCGCTGCGGCAGAACATTCACATTCCAATTAAGCAGGAGAGACGACCATGGCACGTGGCGTGAACAAGGTCATTCTGATCGGCAACCTCGGCAAGGATCCGGAGGTGCGTTACTTCCCCAATGGCGACGCGGTCTGCAACGTGACTATTGCAACCTCCGACAGCTGGACCGACAAGCAGTCCGGCGAGAAGAAGGAGCGCACGGAATGGCATAACGTCGTTTTCACGCGCAAGCTCGCCGAAATCGCCGGCCAGTACCTGAAAAAGGGTGCCAAGGTCTATGTCGAGGGCTCGCTGCGGACCCGTAAATGGGAGAAGGACGGGGTAGAGCGCTACACCACCGAAGTCATGGTCAACGACATGCAGATGCTCGATGGCCGCAGCGGCGGTTCCGCGCCGATGTCCGGCGGGGGCGGTTACGAGTCGCAGTCGCGTCCGGCGCCGTCGCGCGCACCGGCCGCCGCACCCGCGGCATCGGCCGCAATGGACGCGCCGTTCGAGGACGACGATATTCCGTTCTAGGACCGCCCGGATCAGCCCCGACTGCGTTCGTGTGGCGGGGCTGAATTGAGCGGCAGGCTTGGGTCAGGCCGCCTTCAGGCACGGATCAACTTCAGACGTTTGGTGATGCTGAGTCGAATTCTGATTGTATGTACCGGCAATATCTGCCGCAGTCCGATGGCCGAGGCACTGATGCGCGCGCGCGTGCAGGACCGGGCCGAGCAGGTTGCTTCGGCCGGGACCGGCGCGCTGGTCGGACATCCGGCCGATCCGGATGCGGTCGCCGTC
>JBFFJL010000019.1:0-18441 GCA_041555955.1 Nevskiaceae bacterium | reverse complement strand
GCAGTCACCGCAATCTGTGTCGCTGCAGCGCCTGCGGGCGGGTCTGCTGGTGGACAGTGGACGGCCGCGGGATGCGGTGGCGCTGTACATGCGCCTGCTCGACGACGACCCGAACAACATCGGTTTGCGTTTCGATTATGCCGAGGTGCTCAAGCAGCTCGACCAGCGTGTTGCGGCGAGCGCGCAACTTGATCAGATCGAGGCGCAGCTCGGCGCGGACGATCGCGGCTATCGCCAGTTACTGTTCTGGCGTCGCTATGGCCTGGACGACTATGGCGGGGCGCAGCGGATCATCAATGCGCAGTTGCAGCGCTATCCGGATGACCCTGAAATTGTTGCGGCGTCGGCCGAACTGGCACGTGCGCGTGGCCGTTCGGATGCGGCGGTTACCGCATTTAGCCGGTCTGCCGATCTGCTGACGGCGCGCGGCGACGCGGCCAGCGAGACGCGCGCGGCGGAGTACCGCGGCCAGGCCGAGCGCATTGCCTCGGCGAATCGGGGCTGGCTCGCCGCAGGCTTCGATGCCCTGCACAAACCTGGCAGCGCCGGGGTGTCGAAGCTCAACGCCGTCATCGTTCCGGTCGAAGCACGGTTCTCGATCAACGCGCGCAGCCATTGGTTCGCGCTCGCCGATGGGGTCGATCTGTCCGCGGGCACCCTGCCGGCCGACTATGACGCTGCGGGGGGCTTTGGCACCGTTTACGCGGCCGGGCCCGGCGCGGTAAACAGCTTTTCAGGCGGCTATTCGGTCGAGGATCGCGGTGTTGCCGTTGGCATCGGTTACCGCTCTGATGCACTGCGCATCGATATCGGTTCGACGCCATTGGGTTTCGAAGTCGAGGATGTGGTTGGCGGGGTGCAGCTGTACTTCGACATCGACCGTATCGATCTGGCGCTGGATGTGTCACGTCGGCCGGTGACCAGCAGTCTGCTGTCCTACGCCGGCCTCTTCGACCCGGTCAGCGGTGAGACCTGGGGCGGAGTGCGTTCTACTGGCGCCGGTCTGCGCGCCGGGCGCTATGAGTCGAACTACAGCGTCAGCGGCGGTCTGGAGTATCGCTGGCTGCAGGGCCGCAACGTTCTCGACAACCGCTACGCCGGCGCGCGGCTGGCGGCCGATCATCGGGTCTTCGGCGGCGCGGACTGGGATGTGTCGGCGGGGCTGACCCTGAACTACAGGCATTACGACGAGAATCAGCGCTATTACAGCTTCGGGCACGGGGGCTATTACAGCCCGCAGCGCTATGTTTCGGTTTCGCTGCCGCTGGACTTTCGGGGTCGTGTGAATCAGCTCAGCTATGTCTTGCGCGGGGCGGTCACCTATTCCTCCAGCCGCGAGGATGCCGCACGGGTGTATCCGACCGATCCGGCGTTGCAGGCCGCGGCGCAGGCGCAGGCTGATGCGCCGGGGAATTTCAGCGCGCCGGTGTATGGTTCCGGCGGCGGTGATGGGGTGGGCCTGTCGGCGCAGGGAGCGATTGAGTACGGTCTGACGCCGGACTGGTTTTTGGGTGCGCGTGCCCAGATCGATCGCTCCGACTACTACGAACCGGAATCCTTTGGCATCTATGTGCGCCGGGAGTTCACGCCGCGCAGCGGACCGGAGCGGCCGCCGCAACCGCCGGCGCTGTATTCCGATTTCTGATCAGCCCCGGCGCACGCGGGTGCGGTTCAGCGCTGCGTCGTGTCGTACTCGGTCCAGCTGCCGTCCGGCGTCCGCATCATGTAGCGGTTGCCTACCTGCATGATCACGGTGTTCTCGTTTTCAGATACGAAAGGCGTCTGTGGCAATGCCGTGACGTAGTCCGCCAGTGGCGGGCGTGACGGCGAGAACGGATCGTTACCGATGACGTTGGATAGCAGCTGCGCCATTGCCAGGAAGCTGGTCGGATGGTCTACCACGGTCAGCGTTTGCGGTGCTGCGCTGAATTCGGGGCCGATCAGGGCCATTCCGAGCGGAACATGGGTGATCGCCGGGGTCGGAATTTCACGCAGGCCGGAAATCTGCATGCGGTCGCCACGCACCGCAGCGCCATGTTCCGGAACCAGCACGACCACGGCGCGGCGGTGCGACTGCTCAATCAGCTGAATGAAACGTTCCAGATCGTCCAAATAGCGCGTCAGGCGCTGCTTGTAGTACTCCTTGTTCGAGATGGGGCGATTGCCGACCGCGCGGTTGCCGTCATGCAGGCTGACGCCGCTGTAGTACAGCGCGACGCGAGGCTCAGCCGATTGTTCGCGCTGCGCCCACCAGTGCGACAACACGTCGTAGTCGTCGTAAACCGGCGAGCCGTCGAAGGCGCGCTGGCTCACTTCGGCTTCGCGGTCTTCGCGGTACTGGGCATCGACGCCGAGGTTGGCGCGGACTTCATCGACAAAACCGCCGAACGCGCCGTCGTGGTTCATCTCCCACGCCGGGGAGAAGCCGGATTGTTGCAGTTGCCGCATCAGCAGGCAGCTGGCGTCGGCCTCGTTGTACAGCGTGGAATGCTTTTGCTGGCCACAAGGCGCGCGGAGTACCCGGATCGCCGCCGGACCGCTGTAGCTGGCCGCCGAGTTGAAGTGGTTGAACATCACATTGAAGCGCTTCAGCAGCGGATGTTCACGCAGCTCGACGAAGTCGACGTCGTCCCAGGCCAGCGAGCAGGTATGCAGCAGCACGATATCGAAGGGTGCATCACCCTGACGAACCTGCGGAAACTGCACGTGGCGCTTCGCTTCGGAGGCGTAGAAATCTTGCAGCGTGGCGTCCAGCGCTTCGGGTGTACTCGGCAGCGGCTGCGTGGCGGTGGTTGTCGTCGTCGCGGGAGCTGCAGCGGTCGCTGTCAGTGCGGTGACCGAGGTCTGCACCAGCGCGACCAGCGGTACCAGCAGAATGCCGAGGATGGCGAAGCTCGACATACGCAGCTTGCGGTTCAGCAGGGTGTAGATCAGAAAGATCAGGACCAGGAGCAGCAAGGTGCGCACATTGACGAAGCGCCCGAGCAGTTCGAGCAGATACATCGCGTCGAAACTCAGTAGTAACGGCAGCTTGGATAAAGCCTGCGCCGCCGGCGGCATCCAGGCGTCGTGATACAGCAGTGCAATGCCGGCTGGCACCGCGATGATCTGGCGTGCAATGCGCAGGCCACGTCGCGGCAGTGGCATGACCAGCGTCAGCGCAAAGCCCAGATTCAGCCAGACATGAAAGTCGATGTACCGGGCGAAGTACAAGAACAGTTTGGCGAAGAAGTAGTAGCTCCAGAGACCCATGTGCGTAGTCGGTACTCAGGCAGTCGCAGTGAGTGGGGCGCGGCGGCGCAGTCGATGCAGACGCGTACTTAGCAACGCAAAGGCGCTGCTGAGCAGATGACTGTATCCCAGTGCGCCGAAGCGGATGATTTCGCCGAAGCTGGCCAGCGGCCGGTCCTGAGGGGTGTCGGCGCCGGCATCGAGCCAGGCGTCGGCGCGGGCAAAAGTGCATTCGATCAAATGGCGTTCGTCGTCCAGGCTCAGGCGCTCGAATCTCAGGCCGGCGCGTGTATCGGTCAGCGATGTGATGGTGGTCTGGAACACGAATTCGCGGTCGCCGCGCGACAGCGCGATCTTCACCGGCGCCGCGACTGACGCCGCCAGCGGCGCATCGAGCGAAATGCCCAGGCCCTGTGTCGAGTAGTCACTGGTGCTACAGACCTCGGCGCGGCCATCGTCGAAATACAGGGTGGCCGGAATGCGCAGCGGCACGCGATGCGCCACACGGACCTGTCGTGATTCCGCGGCGACGCCGAGTGCGGCGCCCAGCATCAGGATGTTGTATGCGGTCCACGCCAGGTTCATCAGCACTGTGCCGAATTCGTGCGTGTTCCAGAACAGCAGGCGACCGATGCCGACGGCGAACCCAACGCTGTTGAGAACGGTCAACGCGATATAGGGAATCGAGATCTTCCAGTCGAAATAGCCATGTTCGATCAGCCCGCCTTTGGCGGTGATGTTGAAGCGACCGGCGCGCGGATTGATCAGCGCCATCATCGCGGGCACCGCGATATACCACGCCAGTACCGATTCGTAGGCCTCGGCCCAGAACGAATGACGGTAATGCCCCTGGATGCGAGAGCCGACCAGCTCTGCCTGAATCAGGTGCGGCAATACGTAGACCGCAATGGTCGTGGCCCAGGCGTTGATGATGTGATATTCGAAAAACAGATAGCCCAGTGGCGCGGTGAGAAAGACCAGCCGTGGCAATCCGTTGAAGAAGTGAATCATCGAGTTCGCGTAGCAGATCCGCTGCAGCAAGGTAAGCCCACGCCCCAGTAACGGATTGTCGATGCGGAACATCTGCGCCATGCCACGCGCCCAGCGCATGCGCTGCTTGATATGGCCGGGCAGGGTTTCGGTGGCCAGGCCCGCGGCCTGGGTCAGCCTGACATAGGCGCTGGTGTAGCCGTGCCGGTGCAGGCGCAGCGCCGTGTGCGCGTCCTCGGTCAGCGTCTCGACGGCAAAGCCGCCGATGTGTTCCAGCGCCGAGCGCTTGAGAACCGCACAGGAGCCGCAGAAGAAGGTCGCATTCCAGAGGTCATTGCCATCCTGGATCACGCCATAGAACAAGGCGCTTTCGTTGGGGACACGTCCGAAGGTCCCAAGGTTGCGCTCGAACGGGTCGGGCGAGAAGAAGTGATGCGGTGTCTGCACCAGAGCACATTTCGGGTCGCGCAGGAACCAGCCGACGGTGGTCTGCAGGAACGAGCGCACCGGGATATGGTCGCAGTCGAACACCGCAACAAGATCACCATGCGTCACGCTCAGTGCGTGATTCAGGTTGCCGGCCTTGGCGTGGAAATTGTTGCTGCGGATGATGTACTGCGCGCCAACGCTTTCGGCAAAGCGCCGCAGTTCTTCGCGGCGACCATCGTCGAGGATGCAGACGTTGAGTTTGTCCTTGGGCCAGTCCAGACTGAGCGCGGCCAGCACGGTTGGCTTGATGACGCTGAGGGCTTCGTCGTAGGTGGTGATGAAGACATCGACACTGGGCCACGTCTGGGGCGTCGGAGGCAACGGCGCGACCGGGCGCTTCAAGGACCACGAGTCTTGTACGTAGCGCAGAATCAGGACCAGCCAGGTGTAGCATTCGGCCAGCACCAGGCCGATGCCCAGCACCATTTCCGCACCGGGCTGCAGATCCAGGGTTTCGGTCAGACGCCACCAGATGTAACGGGATGACGCGACCAGCGAAAAGCCGACCATGATCAGTGTCGGCACCTTGCCCGGGAGCCGACGCAGCAGCAGCGTTGAGCCCCACATCAGTACGAACAGAACGAACTGCGCGCCCGGCGACAGCGGCGTGGTTGCGCACACCGCCAGCATCAGCGTGACGCTGATGACCATCAGATAGCCGACCAGCGGATAACGCTCGGTGGTCAGCCGTGCGAAGGCTTCCAGATGACGATCTGCCGGGCCGTAGTCGATGCGGTCGAGGCGGGCCGACAGGCGCTGCATCGGCCACCACATCAATTTCAGCACCAACCAGAGCGGGTGCAGCAGTTCGGTCAGTGGTGCATGCCATGCTTCCGTGGGGGCATCATCGGAGCTTGCCGGGCGTATCAGCAGGCACGCGGCAATCCAGTCGCGGGGGCTGTCCGGTTTGCGCACACCCAGCTCTCGAATCAGGACCATGCGCAGACGCAGCCACAGCAATTCCAGCAGCAACGGCAACGGTCGACGTTGCTCCGCGGGCAGAACAAACAGACGCCAGAGCCATAATGACAGACGCTGCGGATCGCTTACGCCAGCGTGCCGCGTGAGGCCTTGGCGCCGACTTCAGGCATCGGCATGCGCCGGTGGTGCGACGGGGCTCATCAGCGCGCGCAGCAAGCGCTCGGTGAGCGTTTCCATATCCATCACCGCGCGGCTGCGTGGCGCGTATTCGAAGGGGTTCTGATTGGCCGCGACAGACTCACACAGGGCTTCGTCGCGGTGGATTGGCGCCAGCAGTCGTGAGCCCAGCCGTGCGCGGAGCAGTGCGTGCAGATCGGACTGCAAGCGTCGGGTCGGGTCCATCTGGTTGATCACATGCAGCGTGCGATCAGGCGTCGGTTGCGTCGCTGCCAGTTGTGCGTAGGACGCCACATCGGCGCGCCAGAGTTGCACGCTCAGGTCGGCAGCAGCCTGCGCCTGCTCGGCATAGACGCTGGGCTGACGCGGAGTGTCGATCAGCACCACGGTGTCGTTCTGCAGGCTCATTCGGCGCAGGACGTCGCGCAGGCGCGAAGGATGCTCGTGCAAGACGGCCTGCGTTGACGGATGTTCCGATTTCCCGAAAGAAAGGATGCGGATGCCATCTGAATTCTGGATGGCGTTCAGTGCTGTTGCCCCCGCAGCGTCTAGCAAGCTGGAGTGCAGGCCCGAGTCGGGTGATTCGGTCGCGCCCAGGTGCAGCGGCAACAGGCCGGCCGGGTCGAGGTCCAGCGCCAGCACCGGGTGCCCACGGCGTGCGAACGCGCACGCCAACGCCGCGGTTACGGTGGTGCGGCCACTGCCGCCGACACGGGAAACCACAGCGATGACTTTCATGGTTCAGGATCCACGACGACCTCGCGCGGGCCGGCCGGGCGATCGGTACGGGTTGGGTTGGCCTGCAATGACTGCAGCAGCTGCGGGTGCCACTGTCCGCCCATGCCCAGCGCGCGTCGCAACCGGCGCCAGCGCAACCGCATCGTGACCGGGCGCTGCAGTGTCAACCCGACGGCCGTCACCAAGACGCCGAACAAAGCACTTAGCAAGAACAGGGCGAGGGTGACGGCGGCGGTCATGTGGACATGTTCTCGAGCTGCATTGGCAGCAACGGCAGGGATACCGACGTGATCTTCCGCACATTTCGGACAACTGCGGGGGCGATGGACGCTGTTGCTTCGGCCTCATTGAGATCCAGTGCCACTGTGAGCGGGCTCGCCGAGCTGAAATCCGGCAGATGCAGATGAGCGCCGCGAGCGTGCAGTTCGGCCAGAGCGCGGCGGATCGCAGCGGGGTCGGTGTGCTGGACATGGCCGACAAACAGCTCGGCGATTGGGCGCGCAAACAGGCGCGACAGCGTCATCGTAACGTCGTGTTCCCAGCAGCCGTACAGGAATACGTACACGCTGCGGTTGTCGACGGTGAAAATGTCGCCGCTGCGCCGCGCCCGGCACAGGCTGATGGCCTCGTCCATGCGGAAATCGGGCAGCAGGAACAAGCGTGCCATCGCACATTCGATACCGCTGGATTCGGCTTTTTTCAGGCTCTGCTGGCACTGTTTTCCGAAAGCGTCGAGCGGCATGAAGCCCAGTGCGGCGGGAGGCTCCAGTGCGTCCAGGGTGGCTTCAGGATCGTCCGGCAGGGGTTTCAGGAACAGCTGATCGCGCAAGGCCTCGAACACTGTGACCAGCTGGGTCGGGTCATACGTGGCGCTGACCACGACATTGGCGCCCATGCGCTGCAACACCAGCTTCTGGACGGTGCGCAGGCGCTGCACACGATCTCGAATCACGATCTTGACGCCGGAGCCGACTTGCCGGCGCAGCGCGCAAACCAGCAGGGCGAGGCTGCGAAAACGTTCAGGCGGCCCGGCCTCGAGAAAGCATGTGCACGCAACCAGGGAATCGGCACGCTTCAATAAATCTTCGGGCGTATCGACAACCGTCCAGTCCGACGGCGGGCGTGGATCCTGCAGTGCGGTTTCGCGCGTGATGTAGACCTGATCGCGGTCGGTTGCCGCTTCCAACTGCGCAGGCTCGGTGAAGTGTCGTGCCGGCAGCTCCGGGCGCAGCTCGAATGCATGGTCCGGCGTCTCGCGCAGCAGATAGTCATGCGCTGACGGCATGCCGTGCCACAGCTCCAGACGCAAGGCCAGATCACCGCTGTATTTGCCCAGATTGGCGACGCCGACGAAACCAGCGCCGGCCTGCCGCAGGCGTTCGATCTGGCTGTGTGCTTCAAGGTCGTAGAACACCATCACCACGGCGGTCAGGGTTTCCGCAGCCCAGTCCCGCAGCCAGCGCAGTTGACGACGCAGACTGGAGTCGTCGGTGGCCAGCAGATCCGCGGGATCGGTGAGGATCAGGACGCTGCCAGCGGCGCCGAAGAAATCGAGTTCGTCGATCAGGCGGCTGACGTGATGGCGAGCGCCATCGCGTATCGGCGGCGGTTGGTGCCCAAGGATGACCAAGCGCTCACGCTCGCTGGCGGTGCCTGCGCCGCGGCGTTCCAGCGTGGTCTGCCAGGCCCGTGAGCGGGAGCCGAGCACGACGGTGACACGCTGCAGTTGTTCGCGCGCATCGTCGATCACGCCGCTGATTAGCGGGCAGGCGAGGTCCGCGGTTTCACAGGCCAGTGCGTACAGCTGACCGGGCTGAATGGCGCCGACCGCCATCGGCAGTCGCCGAATGCCAAGTGTCAGGCGGGCTTCGGTTGTGCTCATTGCTAAGGCGGTGTTGTGGAAACGGGTTCGGATGTCGTGTCGCGCATGGCGATCGCACGCAGCATGGGCCAATGCTGCAGCGCCAGATCTACGGCGGAATGCAGTTGCGCATCAAAGTATTCGGCAGCATCCAAGCCAGTCTTTTCGGCAAGACGCTCGACATCGCTGTGATTTTCTGGCGTGCTCACAAATGAAGCATGTGCAGTTCTCGAGCGTTGCGCAAGTCGTTAAATCTACGGATCGTCGAGGCCGAGGCTGGCGCGGGTCCATGGGGCTGACTTCACTGAAGGTCTGCGGCTGCAGTGAAATCCATGTCGGGGCCGCCCGGACAAAGGGTGCGGGTCGGCCTGAAAAGGCGCGGCGCCGGGAATGGCATGCGGAACTCTGGGGCGCAGTTGGACTCTAATATTGACAGGGCATCACGTTCTTGCCGTATACGAAGCGGCGGGTCGTGGACGTGAAGATGAAGGTTGGCATGAACGCTGCTTCGCAAGGTTTCGCGGTGCGGGGCGTGATTCGGATGCTATAGTTTGAAGGCGGAATGACGAGGGTCATTCCCGATAAAAGGCATGAAGTCGGCGTAAGACCGACTCAGGTGATTCCGGATGTGCTGCGATCGTCGGGCGCCTCGACGCAGATCCCTTGAACAGAGAGGGCTGAGAATTGAGCAAGAAGCGAAAGCTGCGTTCCGCGGCAAAGAAATCCTTCCGCGGTCTGCGTGGCGTGATGCTGGGCGCCGGTATGGCTGCATTGACGGCGCCAGTGATGGCGGCCGACAGCACGCTCAGCCGCACCGCGGCAGCGCGCCCTTTGACGTCTGTTTCCGGACATGGAACCTACGCGGCTTTGCGTGCGGCGATGAATGGGGATATGCAATCCGCGCTCGAGCGTTCCCTGCAGGCATTGCAGCTGGATCGCGCCGCGCGCAGTGGCCGGCTTGCCGTAGCCTTGGTCGACATCACCGATCCTGAGCGCCCGCGGATGGCGCAGGTCAACGGCGACAAGATGCTTTATGCGGCGAGCCTGCCGAAGATCGCGATCCTGCTCGGTGCGTTCCAGAAAGCGGCCGAACGCGGCCTGACCCTCGACACGGCGGCGATCGACGAGCTCAAGCAGATGATCCGGAAGTCGTCCAACGTGGCGGCGACTGACATGCTGCAGAAGGTTGGGACCGGCTATCTGGCCAGCGTGCTGCAGTCGCCGCGCTACCGCTTGTACGACCCTGCGCTGGGTGGTGGGCTGTGGGTGGGCAAACCCTACAGTGCCAGCGGCGCGACACAGCGCGATCCGCTGCACAACATTTCGCACGGGGCCACTGCGTACCAGGTTGCTCGGTTCTACTATCTGCTGGAGACCGGGCGCCTGGTGTCGCCTGAAGCCAGTCGGCAGATGAAGGAAATCATGGGTTCGCCGGAGATTCACCACAAATTCGTGGCTGGACTCGAAAAGACCTACCCGGACTCGAAAATTTTCCGCAAGTCCGGATCCTGGCGCAGCCATCACGCCGACAGTGCCATTGTCGAGCGCGACGGTCGCCGCTACATCGCGGTCGGGCTTGCTGACGATCCCAACGGCGGAGCCTGGATGAGTGAACTGATCGTGGCGATGGACGACATCGTGTTCGGTCGCGCGGTCAACGTCGCCGCACGGGCCGCGAACCAGAAAACCTGAGTCAAGCGGCCGCTGCCGGGCGCGTTTCGGCGTCGACAGCGTTCAACCGCAGATAGTCGCTGCGGATCGACCACACCGCGTAGATCCAGCCGCAGCATAGCGCGACCACGACCCAGCTGAGGCCGGCGTCGCCGATCGGCCAGGCCAGCCACTGCGTCAGTAGCAGGATCACGACGTTGCCGATGATCTTGAAGCTGCGATACCCGACCATGTCGATCCAGGCTTTGGCGCGGAAGATCGTCGTTTCGCCGGTCGGGATGTACAGCAGTTCACGCGATGCGCGGTTGATCGAATACGACAGGGCGCGATCGGCGATCTTCATCGTGCCGGCGATCCATAGTTGCTGGCGCACGGTGAACAGCATGGCCGACATTCCCAGGACCACCGGCTGCACCATCAAGCCTGCGATGGCGCCGAAGCTTCGGTGCACGATCGGCGTCACGATCAGATTCACCAGCAGCGCCACCGCATTGAGCACGCTCAGGAACGTCGACAGGAATGCGGTGCGCGCGTCGGCTTCGGTATAACTGCGTTCGACCAGATGCAGGAACTGATATTCGACGATCGGCTCGCAGACCTGCGACAGCAGCAGGATGACCGCAATCAGCATCAGGTAGCGGCTGCTGCGCAGCGTGCGCCAGGCTTCCGCGGCGCCGCTCTGGGTGATGCGCGTCGGTTCGGCATCGACATGTATTTCCGGCTCACCGCGTTCGTACAGGCCGAAGCGCGAAAGCGCGTTGAGTAGCACCATCATCAGCACCAGCAGTGCCGCGGCCACCAGCAGCAGGTCCGGTGTCTGCAGCGGGGTCAGCCGGATCAGGGCGCTGGCAACAGTGCCGCCGGCGAGGCCGCCAACCAGGCCGCCGCTGGCGATCAAACCGTACCAGCGCTTGCCGTCGGCGCTGCGGAACACGCTGTTGGTCAGACTCCAGAACTGTTCGACCAGGATCACGCTGAAGACGTCGACCAGCAGGTAGAAACCGATCGCGACCGGCGCGCTCGGGTGCAGCATCAACAGTCTGAACACAATCAGCAGCAGTGCGATCACGCCGCAGGTGCCGAGTACCAGGTGCAGACGGCTGTAGCGCCGGACCATGCGCTGGTACATCGGCATCAGTGCAATCAGCAGTGCGGCGCTGCCGGTCCACAGGTAGGGCAGCTGGGTCGCGCTGGCGTACTCCAGGAACAACGAACGGCTGGCCGGCTTGACCTGATAGTAGGCCAGGATGATCAGGAAGAAATTCAGGAACAGCAGTCCCGACCGAGCGCCCGGATGACGTAGCAGTTGGCTGGTTGTGGTCGGCGTGTCAGTCATTGCTCGGGGCCTTGGCAGGTTCGTCGTCGGTATCGTCGACCGGAACCTCAGGATAGGTGGGCTCCGCGTCCTGTGGGAGGGCCGCGGCCAGCGGGTGCATCTTTTCGATCAGGCGATGAATGCGCATCGCCAGAGTCTGATGCGCGACCGCCGAGTTCACGTGCAAAACGTTCGACATCACCGCGACCAGATAATGGTGCCGCGGCGCACCGGCCGGCGATTCGACGATCGCGATCGACGCCAGGCGGTTGGTCTTGTCACCCTTGTACTTGGCGCAGCTGCCGGGCTTCAGACACTGGAAGAATGAGCCGGATTTGAAGTAAACCGCGGCATTGTTCAACGCCGGATGCGAGGCGTAGCGGATGCGGCGCTGGGTCATGTACAGCAGGCGTTTGATCTCGGCACTGCTGTAGGGGTCCACCAGAGTGCCGGCCTCGAGCCGGAACAGGTATTCGACCAGCGCCTGCGGTGTGCCGTAGCTGGACGTGGTCGGGATGCGTTGATTGCCCGAGCGTGTAAAAAAGCTCCCCTGGCGCAACTGTTCAGGGTCGAGGCCGTTACGCGTGCCCGCGCCGTCCATGGCCGTGCGCATGATCTCGCCGAGCTGCGTGCGCGGGGTGTCGGCAAAAAACGCCGCTTCCTGAGCCGCGTCCATCGGGTAGGCGCGGCCGAAATGGTTCAACGCGATCAGCTCTTTCTGCACCATGCCCGCGGCCGAATTGGAGCTGGCCGACAGCATCCAGTCGAGGTATTCCCAAAGGCTGCCCCGGTCGCCGATACGGATTGAACGACTCTGGCGTTTCTGCGTCTGGGGATTCCAGAACAGAACATGATGATGGTCGTACTGACTGAAGATATCGGCGGTGATATCAGTTTCGCGCAGCACTCGCTCACGGGCCGCGATGTCGTCCGGGTACAGGTCCGCCAGCTGCTGGAACAGCGCCAGCGCAACCATGATTTTTCCAACGCTGCCGATGTTGGCGCGCAATTTGGCGTTGTGCGCGCCGTACTTCGGATGTTCGGGGTCACTGAGGTCGAGCACCGCGATGCCGTAGTTCGGGCGCGCCTGAGCATCCAGGAGCAAGCCCAGCTTGCGACTGAAATCCGGATCTGGCTCGGGCAACTGTGCTCCGTCGGACACAGTCCAGCGCGGAGCTATCGCACTCGACGGCAAGTACTGTCCCGGCTGCAGGCGCCGGCCGGGGATTTCGCCAGCTTCGACCCGGGCCGCATAGTCGAGCCGGCGAATGCCGGTGCGTGCGTAGTCATCCAGCGGATAGGCCTGTAGCAACGGCGGCAGCGTCGCGCAGAGCAGTGCCAAGGCCGTTGAAGTCCGTATTGTGGGCTTCATGGCACAGCAACCTGTGGCGGCAGCATCATGTTGACGCGCCGAGCCGACGATGCCGACAGCGCGGCGTCGAGTTCGAGCAGCGTCTGACTGCGCGCGGCGGCGCGGTTCTGCAGGAACGGGCGGATCTGGAACAGCATCAACCGGCTGTCGATGAAGCCGAATTCGACGTCGGCTGGCGCCGGCTCACCGCTGCTATCGAGCAGCTGGGGCATCTGGCGCGGCAGCGCCCGAGCGAGGCCGATCAGTTGTGCAATCTCATTGCTGTGTAGCAGGTAATCCGGGGCGGCGGCATGGGTCACGGCGGTGCCGCCGCCCGGTGGCAGGATGCGTTGGGTGCGCGCGCTGGTGGACGACAGCAGGTGCACGACATTGCTGTTGAGATTAATGCGCAATGCTTCAGCGGCCTGGCCATCGACGCCGCCGCCGACGCCCGGGCTGGTCACGACGGTCAGTGTATTGCGGTCGCCGCTGTCGATGTCGGCAGTGACCAGCACCCCGGACTTCTCAGACGGCACGCTGCGGTGCAACAGCACCGAGGCATACACATGTTCGGGGTGATCCATCAAGCTCTGGCGCCAGCTGAACGCGCGCGCGCTGAACGGCGAAGCCCACACCGAGCGGATCGCAGCGACGATTGCATCGAAGCCGACTACATTGGGCACGGTCTTGTTGAGCCCGGCACCGGTGAAGCCCGGAAGATCTTCAACGTTGGTGTCGCTGCGCACGAACACGCCGTAGCTGCCGTCTTCCCCAAAGGTTTCCTGCATCGACGCTCGCAGGCGTTCGAGAAAGGCCGGATCCAGCGGCGCCTGTTCTATCCAGTGCTGCACGAACGCCAGAAACTCAGTCAGTCGCCGTGGAACCTGTTGCGGGGCCGTGGTCCTCAGCCGTGCCAACTCGGCGTACTGCGCACGCATCCACTCGAACATCGACGGCGTTGACGTGCCGATCTTCAGCGGTTGATCCAGCAGCGCACGGAATTCTCCGAACGGAATCGCCAGTCCAGCCGATACGTGATCCGGGAACGCCTGGGTCAGCTCGCCGACACCCGCCGCCTTGGGACCGACGATGCGGCCGGCATCGGTGGAGCGCAGCTGGCGGGTCGGGATCGGATCCCGGCGGGTGAGATCCAGCTTGCCCAGATCGACCACGATTGCCGTTGCTGGCGCTGCAGCCGTGGGGGCGCCGAAGACCGTATCCCACTGAGGGCTATCGTGTTCGATATGCACCACGCCGGCGTGGCTGGCGGCGACGACGATGCGGTGGCCGCGCGCGCGTTGCAGTTCCTCCAGCACCGCCGGGCCCACCACGACGTTGGGGATGCCGAGGTTGCGCGCCAGCAGCTGCACGTGCGACAGCGCATTGCCTTCGTTGGCCGTGAGGATGCCGGCGACAGCCGGAAGGTCAGCGGTGGTTTCCGGCACCAGCACAATGGCTTGGGCGGTATCGGCGTTCGGCCGACGCAGATCCTCAGGGGTCATCAGCACGCCGCGGGCAAGACCTGGATTGAGGCGCCGCAGATCGCTGCCGACGCTGCGTCCGAACAACAGGCGTTCGGTATTGCCGAGCTGATCGGCATCGCGCGCCAGCAACTCGACCACCGAAGAGTAGAACAGCATCACGCTACCGCGCAGGCGGTCAGGGATGAACAACAACGCCAGCGGTTCGATGGGTTCGAAGCGTTCGATCGCGTCGCCGAAGTGGTAGTCGAGACGGCGCGCTGCCCACGCCGGCGCACGTTCGAGTATCTGCACCTGGCGTCGATAATCGCCGACGCTGGCTTCGCTGCGCGCGAGCGCTTCGAGTGCCTGAGACAGCTCTCCAAGTTCGCGAAAGCTCAGCAGGCCCATGCCGTACATCGCCTGCGTTGCACTGCCGAGCCAATTGATCAGATGCGCGCGGCTGGCGTGTGGCGCGGCCTCGAGCAGTTGACGGCTGTCGGTGAAGGCATTGACGCCAGCCTGCAGGCTGGCGTCCAGGGCCATCAGACGGACAGTGGGCAGGCCGAGTTCAAGCAGGTGACTCCGGATCAACGCCATTGCGTCGGCGGTGTGGCGGAACTGCAACTCTGGCGCGGGATTGGTATCGAGCGCAGCGGCCGACGCACGCAGCTGATGTGCGAGGTCGGCACGCCGGGTTCGCGCCGCAAGTGCACGCAGCGTGGTGGGCAGCGGTTTGCGCGAGTACGCGGCAGCAATCGTCTCCGCCAGATGCTGATACTCAGTCTGCAACACGGGGCGCGCGTGCAGACTCCGGGCGTAGTCCAGCACGCGCTGGGCATCGCCGATGTCCGGTGCCAGGTGGATTTTTGAACGCAGGTCGCCGAAGCGCGGATCGCGCTCGGCAATCGATGTCGCCAGTCCGCGCATCTCGGTCAGCACTGCGCTGTCGGCGCCGTGCGGCAACAGGCGTGCGGTTTCGCGCAGCATCATGAACTGTTGGCGCCAGTAGGGATCGCCGAGCAACGCGAGCAGGATCGCGCTGGCGCTGTCGCGTTCGTTGTACTCCTGGAACGCTCCGCGATAGAAACGCGCCTGCCGCAGGATCCAACCGTCGTCGAACGCGATCAGGAATTTTTCCAGCAGGATCGTGCTGAGTCGATCCGGCGGCGCGCCTGGGCCAACGAAATCGGCCGGCTTTAGATCGGCCAGGACATTGGCAATCGGATAGCCGGCCTCGCGCAGCTGTTTGCTGCGCTCGGTCCATTCGCCGTGTTGTACGCCGCCGCCATGGTCTGCGCATTGATAGGCACTGGGCTCGAGTACGGTCCCGTCGGCGCAGAACCAGCGTAACCGCGAGAACGGTCCGCGCGGTGCTGCCTTCATCTCGACGATCCAGCTGCGCGCAGTTGCGACCGGCAGCGGTGTTGGCTCAGGCGCAGCCGTCTGTGCCGCCGCCGGGATGGCGGCGATCATGGAAACCCACGCCAAGTTCAGCAGAGTCAGACTGCGCTTGCTCACGGTCCATCGTCTTCAAGGGCGGTAGACGCATGCTACGGCACTGGCGATGCCGGCGAATTGCCGCAGGTCAGCGGCGAGCGGTTGGCGCAGCGCGCCATCCCGTGATTTGCCGCCACTGGTCCGGTGCGCTGCATCAGCTGCTTAAATTCAGAGAGCGATCCGGTAAGCGGCAGGCTCCGATCATTGGCGCTGCAGAGCCCTAGTTCAGGCTCGTTGTCCGGCTCAGCCCATCTTGGCAACGGTTTTCAACGGCAGATTGCGCATC
Source organism: Nevskiaceae bacterium (assembly GCA_041555955.1). Taxonomy (GTDB): domain Bacteria; phylum Pseudomonadota; class Gammaproteobacteria; order Nevskiales; family Nevskiaceae; genus Solimonas. The sequence goes on along the minus strand of JBFFJL010000019.1, from coordinate 2,451 downwards.
AACAGGCCGATGGCAGTCCACGGCCAGCGCGGTACGCAGGCGCTGGCGGGCTCGCGCTCGATCGCGGCGACCAGCGCGCGGCAGCCGGTTTCGGTGTCGACCATGAACGGCGTCTTCTTCACGCGCTCGTTGATCTCCGAGCGGATATAGCCGGGGAAGATCGTGCTGACCTTGATCGGCGTGTTCATTAGCTCGGCGCGGATGCCTTCGGTCAAGGTGGCGAGGCCGGCCTTGGTCGCGGCGTAAACGGTCAACGCCCGCGGCATGCCGCGCATTGCGCTCATCGATGAGATCGTCACCAGATGACCGGCATTCTGCTCGCGGAAGATTTCGACCGCGGCTTCGCATTGCGCCAGCGCGGCGACGAAGTTGGTTTCGGCGGTCTGGCGGTTGGCGTAGAAATAGCCAGTGCCGATCGGTGCGCCCTTGCCCATGCCAGCGTTGACCACCACGCGGTCCAGCGTACCGAGTTCATCGCGGAACGACTTGAACACCTCGAACACCTGGTCGTAGTCCATCACGTCCAGTGCGCGGATCGCGACGTGGATGTTCGGATGCGCCGCAGTGAGTTCGGCCTTGAGTTGTTCCAGCCGCTCGGTGCGGCGTGCGCATAGAGCCAGGTTGCAGCCGCGGGCGGCGAACTCGCGGGCCATGCCGCGGCCAAGGCCGGAACTGGCCCCGGTGATCAGGATGTTGGTGCGCATGAGGGGTCTACCGATAAGTGATCAGATGGCTGAGCGCGCCTTCGAAATGCGCATGTTCGTTGAGCGTGGACAGATACACGCTGCGTTCGGAATAGATCAGCTTGGTCACGCTGGCGTTGGCCATCGTCCAGTTCAGCTTGTAGGTGTGAGTGTCATCCAGCTGCAGCAAGTGCTGCGCCACTGCAGCGATGACGCCGCCGGAGGTGAAGACCAGCGCGGTCTGTGATTTTTCGAGCCGCTCTCGCAGACGTTGCAGCGCACCGTCGACGCGGGCACAGAAGCCAGCCCAGCTTTCCGGGTAGTCGTCATTGTGCAGCCCGCTGACCCAGCGTTCGACCGCGGCAGCAAATGCGGCTTGAAATGCCTGGCGCGGGTTCGGCAGGCGTGCGAGTTCAGCGCGCATCAGCGGCTGGTCTGCCCAGCTCGGCCGGTACGCCGCCAGCACCGCAACGTGGTCGTATTCGCGCCACGAATCGTCGTCGTCCCACTGCAGCGGTAGCCCCATGGATAGCAGCACGCCTTCGGCGGTCTGGCGATGGCGGCGCATGCCGCCGCACAGGCTCAGGTCGACGGTCGGCAGGCGCGGCTTCAGCGCGGCACCGAGGACGCGACTTTGTTCGACGCCCAGCGCAGACAGCTCGTCGTAGTCGACGGCGCCGAACGAGGCCTGGCCATGGCGGATCAGATAGATCGCGCCCATCTCAGCGCGTCGCTCGGAGCGGGAAGGCAAAGATGGCGTTCATGCGGCAGGCCGTGTGATGGCAGAGGTCCGACGGGTGATGTCGGCGCACACGGTAGCGGGGGACAATGCATCTCACAAATCAATATCATTGATTGCGCGACATTCGTTCCGCGAATGTGTGTCGTGCCCTCTGCACGAGTCTGGCGGCGGGGAGGGGTGTCCGCTTAGTCGCGCGGGGCGTTGATGGCCGCTGCCAGATCTCTCAGCAGCGCGCTGTATTCGCCACTCATCAGCGCGAAGTTGGCTTCGAACTCGGCTTCGGCGTCGAGCCCGTCCTGTTCCTCTCGCACGCGTTCGATATCGAGGAATTTCAACCGCTTGACCTGCAATTTGTCGTTGATCAGCAGGCTGATGCGGCCGTTCCAGCTCAGCGACAGCCGCGTCACCACCTTGCCGTGCGACAGGTGATTGGCGATGTCCTTTCCGTCCAGTGCGTGATGCAGATAGCGCACGGTTGACTTGTTTTCGTCGGTTGAGGTGAGCTCACACTCGTCGTCGAGATCAAATGCGCCCGGCGCCTGCATCGACGACAGCCATTGCGTCAGCAGGGCGCCCATTGACGGCTCCGACTGCAGCGGCGTTGCTGGCAGCTCGCCCAGGGCGTCGCGCAGCGCCTGGGTGAAATCATCGGCGCGGCTCGGCGTCGAGGTGTCGACCACCAGCCAGCCGCCAGCGAAATCGAGCCAGCCCAGCGTTACGCGGCGCCGCGAGAATGCGCGCGGCAGCAGTTCAGCTTGGATCTGTTCCTTGATCTCGCGCTTGTGCTTGCGGCCGATCTTGAAGCCTTTCTGCTGTTCCAGCGCGCGGATCTTTTCGTCCGCTGTCTGGTTGACCACCGATGCCGGCAACAGCTTTTCTTCGGTGCCCAGTGCGATCAGTACTTGTTTTTCCTGGCCATAAGCCATCTGCCCGGCGTCGTTGATCGGCACCCAGCCGCGGGTTTGCAGCGACTGGCCGACACACGGCTTCAGCGGAAACTCGGTCAGGGTCGCCTCGATCTCGGCG
>JBFFJL010000018.1:0-18743 GCA_041555955.1 Nevskiaceae bacterium | reverse complement strand
GATCAATGCTGCGCCAAGAATGATCGCACCGGCAATGATCCAGGCCGCAGTCAACCCTGCCAGCGTTGTTGGCGCGAGCGCGCTCACGCTCACCGGAACCGCTGTCACCGGGCCGCGAGCCGGCGCGGTATCCGGCGCGGGCGCGGTGTCGGGTTCATCAATCGGACGGGTCACCGGTTCCGCCGATACCGCGAACGCGCCCGATGTGCCCATCCGTGGCGAGTGCTCGTCCAGCAGGTCCAGAGCAGCGAAAAGGTCCACACGCATGTCGTAGGCGCTGCGATAGCGATCGGCCACAGCCAGCGCCAGGCCCTTGCGCAGAACGCGCTCGAACCCGGCGTCGAATCCCAAAGGCTGGTGGGCGACCGAATCCTGTCCCACGCGATCCAGCGCGGCCGGTGGCGGCGCGCCGATAACCATGCGATACAAAGTCGCCGCAACGCTGTACAAATCGGTCCACGGTCCCAACGGTGACCCGCGCTGGTACTGCTCCAGCGGCGCGTAGCCTTCGGACAACAGCACCGCGCCCTGCCCCTCGCCATCAGCCGCGGCCCGCGCCGCACCGAAATCCAGCAGGATCGTGCGCCCACCCTGTGCCAGATAGATGTTGTGCGGCTTGACGTCGCGGTGAACGATGCCGCGGTCATGCACAAATTGCAGGCCGTCGAGCACCGGCGCCAACAGCTGTGCCGCCACGTCCGGCGGCACCCGCCCGCCGTCGAGGCTGGCGAGGTAGTCACCGAGACTGACACCCTCGTAATAGTCCATCACCAGATAGGCGGTGTCATTGGCGCGAAAGAAATTGCGCACCCGCACGATGTTCGGGTGATCGAAACGTGCAATGACACGGGCTTCGTTCAGGAACTGTTCGAGCCCTTCCTTGAACGCCGCTTCGCTCTCGGGCGCCAGCAGCACCACGCCCTCGCCCTGATCGGCGCGCTTTGCCAGCGAGCGCGGCAGGTATTCCTTGATCGCAACACGCTGCTGCAGATGCACGTCCCAGGCGATATAGGTGATACCGAAACCGCCCGGCTGACCCAGCACCTTGCCTACCCGGTATTGCCCGCCAATCACCACGCCATGGGGCAGGTACAGCGGCGTACGCGGTGCGGATTCGTCATAGCCGCAATGCGGGCAGACCGCGAGTCCACTCTTGTTGACGAAGCAACCGGGGCAATGCTTCTGAAAGATCACTTCACGGTCCGAGTCGGCGGCGTTTGACACGCGGGAACCCGGCCATTGTATAAAGATGTCCAGACCGTGCGCTGCAAACCGCTGAGCGGTTGCAATGTTGGCCTCCTGAGAATCCCTGCTCTTGTTCGCCGCTCCCGTAGATCGGACCATACTGCCATGACGATACCGCGAGACGATTTGCGCACCGGCGCCTTGCTGCTGGCCGAATTCACCGACCTGCGCCGGGCGCTGGTGACGGATGCTGCACTGAACCCGGACGAACTGCGCCACCTCACCGAGCGCGCGCGGGCGCTGGTGTCGGAGCCGATCGAAGTCAGCCCGCGCCGGATGCTGATGTTCTTTCCACACCCAGAAAACGCATTGATGTTCGGACGCGAAATTCAAACATTGACCTCCGGCGTCCGCGGCAAGGATCCCGAGCGTCATGCCCTGGCTGCGCGCGTGATCATTGGCTACGGACGCATGAATATCGTCAACGGGCGTGCGCACAGTGACTGGACGCATCGCCTCAACGGCCATGTCTCGCGCGTACCGGCACACACCGTGGTCGCGCTGCAGCCCTTTGTCGATGCACTGCCGCCGGATACCTCACTGAAGGATTCCCAACGTCTGGGGTCGGATCTGATACTGCTGCATGCCCCCGCAGCGGACGTGGTCGAAACCCAGATGGCCTCGCCATTGATGGATCCGGGTGGCGTATTCACCGCGATCACCTTGCGCGTGCATGGCCGACCCCAGGTGTTCCGGGTTGCCGACTGTCCGATCCTGCTGGGCCGCGACAAGCACTGCACGATTCAGCTGACCTCGGAAACCGCGTCACGGACACACGGCCGCATCGAGTACGTCCATGGCAAATTCCAGTACGTCGACGACAGCCGCAACGGCACGTATGTGCTGACCTCGGCCGGCGAAGAGCTGCGCATCACGCGGGATCGCGTGGTCCTGCTCGGCGAAGGTGCCCTGAGTCCTGGCGCGCCGCTGGCGCAGCAGACCGGCGAAGTGGTCCGCTTCAGCTGCCACTCCTCGCGTCTGGGAATGGCAGACGAGATCAAGCGCGAAGGCGATACGCGCCCGATGCGCTGACACGACGCCATGTCCACGCCACTCCCGCCCAGCCAGATTCGTCAGCGTTTTGTCGAAGCCGCCACCGCCCGCTTCGCCGCCAACGTGCCCGACTTCGTCGCGCTGCATCAGCTGGTCGTCGATCGGGGCGGCACTTTTCGCAATGATCACGGCGCCATCCGCACCGCCGATCCGCAAGTCCGCGCGCTGGTCGTGCGCGCTGCGCAGGTGCTGGGTCTACGACGCGAGCGCGAATATGCCTTTCCAGCCAAGAAACTGGTGTCGTTTGATCTTCAGGTGATCGGCGAGGATTCAGGTCAGTTCAAGATTTTCGTATCGCAAGTCGATCTCGCCGCCTTCCCGGATGAGGTTGCTGCGCACATCCGCAACGACTGTGCCGAGCAGGCATTACACGTGGATCACGGCAGCTTCATCGAGTGCATCGAACGCTTTGAAGCCGACGGCGCGCTCAACGCGGCCAACGCCGACGCCTTCGTCGAGCACTTCGTTCAGCGCCTGATGAATCGCAACGGTCCGCCATTGCTGCGCAGCACGCTGGAAGCGGTCGCCGCCGTGTCGGGCGAAGCGGCCAGCGCGCTGGCGCTGGGCCCGGACTTCAATCACGTCACCATCGACGTCCGCGCTGCCGGCTTCGACGGCATCGAAGCGATGGCCGCAGCGATGCTGGAGCGCGGCTTCCGCATGCTGCCACGGATTCAGGGCGCTCCAGGGACACAACTGCGCCAGACCGCCACGATGGCCGCCACCATGGACACCCTGGTCCGTGAAGCCGACGGCAGCATCGGCAGCGCGCCAACGGAAAAGCAGTTTGTCGAGATCATCGAACGCAGCCAGGCGATTGATGAAAAGGGCCGCCGGCTTTGGCAGCAGGATGGCCAACCGCTGATCTTCCGCAATTTTCTCGCTGCCAACGCGGTGAACATTTTCGACGCGGCAGCGACCCGGATCGTCCCTGCCACCCGATGACTGTCGCCTCCTCAGAGTCCCGATTAACCTCGGAGCTGCAGGCGCTGCTTGCGCGGCCCGTCTGGTTACAACGATTTCCGCCGCGGCTCGAACGACGCTTTCGTCATGATTCCGCGGAACGCTCGACGCGCCTGACCCGCGGCACCTTCACCCTCGCGCTACTGATTCTGGCGATCTACCTGCTGATCGACGGGCTGACCGTGCAACGCCTGGCCGATCCGATCTTTGCGATTCTACTGGCCGGGATCTGCGGCTCGCTGACCTTGATCGGTGCCGCGGGCAGCTATGTCCCGCATTGGCATCGCAGTCTGATGCGCCTGCTGCCGTTCATCATGCTGGTGGTCAATCTGGCAATGGTCGCTGCGGTCGGCCGCTGCCTGACCCTGGACTTGCCCCCACCGACCGAGCTGCTGGTCCTGCAGCTGATCAACATTCAGCTGCTCAGTGGCATGTCATTCCGGACCACCTTTCCGGTCGCTCTGGCGACCACTGCAGCACTGATTTTCGTTGAGTTCATCAATGGCTCCGGATCAATAGCGTCCCTGCAGGACATCAGCTTCGTGATCTTTGCACTGCTGACCTGCGGTCTCGGCAGCTTTCTGAGCGAACAGGTGATGCGGCGCAGCTGGCTGCAGGGCCGCCTGCTCGACCATCTGGCCAACCATGATGAACTCACCGGGCTGAACAACCGCCATGCGCTGATCCAGCGCGCCGAAACGCTGCTGCAGAGAGGCGCGCGCGAACACTGTGCCATTTCAGTCATTCTCTGCGACATCGACTATTTCAAGCGCCTCAATGATCGCCGTGGACACCTGGCCGGAGACGAAGCCCTGCGTGAAGTCAGCGAAGCATTGCACCAGGCCGCGGCGCGACGCGGAACTGACATTGCTGCACGCTGGGGCGGCGAAGAGTTCCTGCTGGTCCTGTACGACTGTGACAGTGACGCGGCCTTTGCCCGCGCCGAAGCGGCGCGCCATCACATCGAGCGGCTGCGCATTCCCAACCCCGACGCCGCGGGCGGCATTCTGACCATGAGCTTCGGTTGTGCCACAGATAGCATGGGCACCGGCCTCGTGCTCAACCCCTTGGTGGGCGCCGCAGACGCTGCGCTCTATCGCGCCAAGTCCGAAGGCCGAAACCGCACCTGCGTTCAGACACCACGAGAGGGTGTCGACGCACTATCCCCGCATTCGGCGCCGGGCGCCGCAGACGAAAATACCGCGATCAATTCCGCGGCCGGCTGAGCGGAACAGGCGCTACACCTTCGCGTCATTCGCAAACGCGGCGCCTCCAGACCTGCATCGCGTTGTCAACACGCGGCTACGCGGTCAGCCTGCACCGTTCTTCTTGTCCGCTTTTTCAGGCTCCGGCAGCGCAGGCGGCGTGCGCGGCGGCCAAAAGAAGTCCTGCGGGCGCCTGAAGAAACGACGCAGCACTGCCATCCACAAACCGCTGGTGTTCCTCAGCGATATCCGCTGCGATCGCATCGCGACAAACAGCGCAAGGCCGAAGCTGATCAGCAGATTCAGGAAGCCAATCACCGTCACACCGCCGACGCAGTACGCAATGCTGCGCCAGCTCATGGCATCGCCCAGCGCGGCGATCGCATAGGCACTGTTGGCCGAGGTGAAGGTCACATGCAGGGTATCGATCGGCAGGCCGAACACGCGACCCAGCGCGCCGACCGACCCCAGCATCAAGCCGAAGAACAGACTGCCCATCAACCCGCCAAAATTATTCTCGACATAGCTGGCGACACGCTCGGCGAAGGTCTTGCCGAACGCTTTGCGCAACCAGCGCAGCTGCGCGACGCGCGCCGGGATACGATCGTAGACCGCCTTGTTGTCGTAATACCCTGAAATCAGCCCGGTCGCGAACAGACAGACGCCGGTCAGCGCCGCCCAGACCCAGACATGTGGGCTCAGCGGATTGACGTCTTCCAGCAGATGCGCCGCCTTCTCTGGACTCAGGTAATGCGCACCCGTCCGCAGCCAGATCACCTGTGCGATATAGACCGCCAGCGGCACCACCACGATCAGATTGCCAAGCACGGCAATGAACTGACTGCGGAAGGTCCGCATGACGATGTCGCTGAGTACGTCCAGGCGTTTGGCGGCCCCGGCCGATTCGATCGCCTGCGCGATGCTGTTGGCCGTCATCGCCGGCTGCTTGGTCGCCAGCGAGAAATGGAAGACGTACATCACCACGAACGCCAACGCGTAGTTGGCGCTGTAGATGATTGCCTCGCCAAACGGTGCGCGCTGCGGGTCGTACAGCCATAGCTTGGCCAACGAAGCGGCCACCACAACGAAACCCGCGCCCATGGCCGAACGGAACAGGTGGAAGTAATCGCTGCGACCGCTGGTGATGTACTGCTCTCCGGCCTTACTGGCGTTCGAGACGATGCGCGTCGCCAGCAGGTCGACCGTCTGACTCCACAGTTCGCGGACACTGTTGCGCCGGTTCTCTGCGCGCACCACCTGCTTGAAAAAGCGCACGCGCAGTTCGTTGAGTTCGTGCACCGGGCGATCCTCCAGCAGCTGCAGTAGCAGCTTCAGCCGTGCGATGTTCTGCGACAGCCGCGCCAACAGCACGGTCAGACTGACGCTGGCGCCGCTCTTGGCCGCCTGCCTGCGCACCTTGCCCACCACCTCATCACACTGCCCCAACAGCACCAGCAAGTGCTTGTCGTCGAGTCCCGGAGCACGCTTGTCGTTCATCGCCGCTCGGCGATCGTCGATGAACTGGCGCAGTTCGACGTTTTGGGTCAGAAACGGCGACTCATACCGCTCAATGGCCGGATGATTGCGCACCAGCTCCGGCTCCAGCCCCATCGACGCAATGCGATACGAAATCACCTGCAGCGCCTCGAGGATCTGCAACGGCATGCGGTGCTCCTGCCCCGCAGTCTGCACCGCGCCAAAGTCCAGCGCGTCAAGCAACGCAACCCAGTCGGCCTCGGCAATCGCCTCGGCCCAGAGATAATCGTCGGTGTGCGTAAACAACATCCGCACCGCATCGCGCAGCTGTGCCGGATCGAGCTCTGCCGGCAGCACCCCCAAGGACACCCGGCGCCAGAAGCCACCGACAAAATCCTCGTTGGCCAGGATGCCGGAGTCGCTGAGCAGGCGCAGCGGCTGCTTCTCCGCCGTCAGCCACAGCAGTGCCTCGCGCAGAGCAGCGCGCGGCGCGGCATTTTCGCGCAGGACTTCGGTCAGCAACTGCAGGCGCGCGGACGCAACATCGGTATCGGCCGCACGCCGTGGCCGCACCCATCCGACCAAGGCTGCCAGCGCCGCCAGCCGCTGGCCGTTCTCGGCCGCCTGCAAGCGCTCGAGCGCCGCATCCAGCCGCTTGCGATCACGGCCGGCCTGGGTCACGGTCTTGGACCACCATGCGCGAAAGTTCACGCTGCTTCTCCCGGCAACATCTGCCCGCCCCGCTGTCGGGATGAGCACGCACGTCGCCGAAACCGGAAAAGACGGTCGTTCAAATCAAAGATCATTCGTCAGGAAGTGTTGCTGAGAGGGACAGACGCAGCGGAGCGCCTTTGTGTCACGAGCGACCGGTGTACCGCAAGTCTTGCCCTGGAGCGCCATCGCTGCCTCTATGTGTGATTAATAATATAATTTTGAATTATTATTGATCACATATACACATCATATCGGTGGCTGAGTTCTTATTTGTGATTTTACATTTACTTATATTTTTTCTTGCGTCCTAAAAATAACATTCGGGCATCGACGCCATTGTTCAGATCATGCCCGCAAGCCCCGCTGCAATCGGGTTTCGGCCGCAAAAGTCCCCCGGCATGCGGGGTGCGCCGGAGACCGCACGCAAGTCACTGGAATCATTGACAGAGGCGCTTTGGGGGCACAGTTATGCACAGGATTTTCAAGGGGAATTGCACCGCTTTGGACACAAGCACTTGGGGTTGACTGGCCTCCGAACCACAAGATATGGTTGCCACACTGCCACGAGTCACCGCTACAGGTGTCCGTGGCTTCGCCATTTGCTCCGTTTCCACGCACTTTCCGGGGGGAGAACACATCCATGCAAACCCATTCCACAGCCGCACCGACCGAAGCCCGTCGCCCGCCGGAAGTCGCCACCTCGACGATTGACGTGGCGGCTACGGCACCGGGCGCCATCAAGGTGATTCGCCGCAACGGCAAGGTCACCAGCTTCGATTCGAGCAAGATTCAGATCGCCATGACCAAGGCGTATCTGGCGGTTGAAGGCGGCGCCTCGGCTGCATCGGCGTCGGTCCGCAGCAAGATTGAAGAGCTGACCCAGCAGGTGGTGCAGGCGCTGACCCGCCACATGTCCGGCGGCGGCACCGTACACATCGAAGACATCCAGGATCAGGTCGAACTGGCGCTGATGCGCAACGGCGAGCACAAGGTCGCCCGCGCCTACGTGCTGTACCGCGCGGAACAGACGCGCAAGCGCCAGGCCGAAGCCGCCGCGCTGCCGGCCAGCGCCAAGCCGAGCCTGTCGATCACCCGCGACGACGGCACCGTGGTGGCGCTGGACGACGCACGCATGCGCCGTCTGGTCACCGAGGCCTGCGGCGAGCTGGGCGGCGTCAGCGTGGACGAGATCGTCACCGCCACCCTGCGCGACCTCTACGACGGCATGCCTGAAGCCGAAGTGTCACAGGCGCTGACCCTGACCGCCCGCGCGCGCATCGAAAAGGAGCCGAACTACACCTACGTGTCGGCACGCCTGCTGCTCGACGCACTGCGCCACGAAGCGCTGAAGTTCCTCAGCCTGTCGGAAACACGCCCGACCTTCGAGGAAATGAAAGCCGTGTACCCGGACTACTTCCGCGAGTACATCCACAAAGCGGTGTCGCTGGAACTGCTGGATCCGAAGCTGGCGCTGTACGACCTCGACGCGCTGGGCAAGGCGCTGATCGCGGAGCGTGACGGCAAGTTCGACTATCTCGGCCTGCAGACGCTGTACGACCGCTACTTCATCCACAGCAACAAGACCCGCTTCGAGCTGCCGCAGGCGTTCTTCATGCGCGTGGCGATGGGCCTGGCGATGAACGAGATCGACCGCGAAGCGCGCGCGATCGAGTTCTACCAGTTGCTGTCCAGCTTCGACTTCATGTCGTCGACGCCGACGCTGTTCAACTCCGGCACGCTGCGTCCGCAGCTGTCGAGCTGCTACCTGACCCAGGTGCCGGACGAGCTGCACGGCATCTTCGGCGCGATCCACGACAACGCAATGCTGTCCAAGTTTGCCGGCGGCCTCGGCAACGACTGGACGCCGGTGCGCGGCATGGGCGGCTGGATCAAGGGCACCAACGGCAAATCCAACGGCGTCGTGCCGTTCCTGAAGGTCGCCAACGACACCTGCGTTGCGGTCAACCAGGGCGGCAAGCGCAAGGGCGCGCTGTGCGCCTATCTGGAGACCTGGCACCGCGACATCGAGGAATTCCTCGAACTGCGCAAGAACACCGGTGACGACCGCCGCCGCACGCACGACATGAACACGGCCAACTGGGTACCGGATCTGTTCATGAAGCGCGTGATGGAAGAAGGCCCGTGGACGCTGTTCTCGCCGGAAGAGACGCCGGACCTGCACGACCTGATGGGCGAAGCCTTCGAGAAGCGCTACGTCGAGTACGAGAAGCTGGCTGACGAAGGCCGCATCAAGAACTTCAAGCGCATCCAGGCACTGACGCTGTGGCGCAAGATGCTCAGCATGCTGTTCGAAACCGGCCACCCGTGGGTCACGTTCAAGGATCCGTGCAACCTGCGCTCACCGCAGCAGCACGTCGGCGTCGTGCACAGCTCCAACCTGTGCACCGAGATCACCCTGAACACCAAGGCCGGTCAGGAAATCGCCGTGTGCAACCTCGGCTCGGTCAACCTGCCCGCGCATCTCGGCGCCGACGGCGAACTGGATCTGGCCAAAATCGAGAAGACCGTCAACACCGCGATGCGCATGCTCGACAACGTCATCGAGTACAACTACTACTCGGTCGCCACGGCGCGCAATTCCAACCTGCGCCACCGCCCGGTCGGCATGGGCCTGATGGGCTTCAACGACGCGCTGTACAAGAAGCGTCTGGCGTACGAGTCCGACGAGGCGATCAAGTTCGCCGACGAGTCGATGGAAGCGATCAGCTACTACGCGATCAAGGCGTCGAGCGATCTCGCCTCCGAGCGCGGCAAGTACTCCAGCTTCGAAGGCTCGCTGTGGAGCCAGGGCATCCTGCCGATCGATTCGATCCAGATCCTCGCCAGGCAGCGCGGCCCGCAGTACCTGCAGCAGGACACCTCGGTGTCCGGCCGCTTCGACTGGGATGCGCTGCGCGAACGCGTGAAGACCGTCGGCGTGCGTAACAGCAACACCATGGCGATCGCGCCGACCGCAACCATCGCCAACATCACCGGCGTGTCGCAGTCGATCGAGCCGACCTACCAGAACCTGTACGTCAAATCGAACCTGTCCGGCGAGTTCACCGTCGTCAACGAGTATCTGGTCAACGACCTCAAGCGGCTCGGCCTGTGGGACGAGGTGATGGCGCATGACCTCAAGTACTTCGACGGCAGCGTGCAGAGCATCGACCGCATCCCGGCCGAGATCAAGGCAATCTACAAGTGCGCCTTCGAGATTGATGCCAAGCGTCTGGTCGACGCCGGCAGCCGCCGCCAGAAGTGGATCGATCAGGCACAGTCGCTGAACCTGTACATGAGCCAGCCCAACGGCAAGAAGCTGGACGAGCTGTACAAGCACGCCTGGACCTCCGGCCTGAAAACCACCTACTACCTGCGCACCATGGGCGCGACCCACGCCGAAAAGTCGACCATCAGCGACACCCGCCTGAACAAGGTCGGCCAGTCCGGCAGCAGCGTCGGCGCAGCGCCGGCCGCCAAGGCCGCCCCGGCTGTGGCCGCAACCGATGTCGGCAGCGCCAAGGTGTGCTCGATCCTCGATCCGGAATGCGAGGCCTGCCAGTAAATTATTGAGGGGTGTCTCAAAGGGGATTGCGGGCGCTCGGCAACGAGCGTCCGCATTTTTTCTTCCGGCACCGCCGCTGTGCACAAAACTGTGCGCAAGCCTGTGAACACACGCCGCATAAGAGTGTGTACAAGCTTGGGGACAGCCTCGGGAAAGCCTGCGCGCAGACCTGGGGACAAGTCTGTGCACAGGCTGGGTGCGCAACGGCGCAAGTCTTGTGCGCAAGCAGGGCATAAGTACGGCAGTTCTTACTACATATAGTCATTCAGCCGCATTGGATCCACTACAGGTAGTGTGAGCCCCCTTGACTCCACCCCTCAGCAGGCGCAATCTTGAGCGCAGCGCTGTCGCAGTGAATACAGCGCCACGCGTCAGGGGGAAGCCAGCCGAAAAAAGATCGAGCCAGCAATCACTCAGCGACAGTTCTTCACAGACTGCGCGAGCTGCTGACGGAGCCTCATTTGCCATCGGCACCAAATTCTGAAAGACGTGTGCGCAAACGCGACACAGACACGAAACCGTCCGGCACAGGCCGGAGACAAGAACGGAGTAGACACATGCTGGAATGGGACGACGCACCGAGCACCAACACCCAGGCTCACATCGCCACACCGGAGCCCGAGTTGCGCAAACCGCATCCCGCGGTCGTCCAGCAGAGCACTCACGGCGAAGTTGAAGTCGCCGGTGCTACTGGGCTCGAAGACCTGCAGATGGGCGCACGCCGCATCCAGGTCGACGACAAGAAGATCATCAACTGCCGCGCCGACCTCAACCAGCTGGTCCCGTTCAAGTACACCTGGGCCTGGGACAAGTACCTCGACGCCTGCAACAACCACTGGATGCCGCAGGAAATCGGCATGTCCGCCGACATCGCCATGTGGCAGGACCCCAATGGGCTCACGGATGACGAGCGCACCATCATCAAGCGCAGCCTCGGCTTCTTCAGCACCGCGGACAGCCTCGTCGCCAACAATCTGGTGCTCGCAGTCTACCGCCACCTGACCAATCCCGAGTGCCGCCAGTACCTGCTGCGCCAGGCGTTTGAAGAAGCGCTGCACACCCACGCCTACCAGTACATCATCGAAAGCCTCGGCCTCGACGAAGCCGAAGTCTTCAACATGTACCGCGAAGTCCCGTCGATCCACGAAAAGGCCGCGTGGAGCCTGCAGTTCACGCAGTCACTGTCGGATCCAGACTTCCACACCGGCACCCCGGAGGCCGACCGCCGCCTGCTGCGCGACCTGATCGCCTTCTACGTCGTGTTCGAAGGCATCTTCTTCTACGTCGGCTTCGTGCAGCTGCTCAGCTTCGGCCGCCGCAACAAGATGATGGGTGCGTCCGAGCAGATCCAGTACATCATGCGCGACGAGTCCATGCACATGAACTTCGGCATCGACGTGATCAACCAGATCAAGTTCGAGAACCCGCATCTGTGGACCGCCGAGTTCCAGGAAGAAATCAAGCACATGCTGATGGAAGCCACCGAGATGGAAATCCGCTACGCGCATGACACCATGCCGCGCGGCGTGCTCGGCCTCAACGCCAGCCAGTTCAACGACTACCTCAAGTTCATCTGTAACCGCCGCTGCGCGCAGATCGGCCTGCAGCCGCTCTACCCCGGCGCGGAAAACCCGTTCCCGTGGATGAGCGAAGTCATGGACCTGAAGAAGGAAAAGAACTTCTTCGAGACCCGCGTCACCGAGTACCAGACCGGTGGGGCGCTGAGCTGGGATTGACGCTATACGCAACTTGCGTATAAAGTCGCGCTTGGGAAACGCTGCTTGACTGTCGCGAGCGAAGATAGGTCGCGTGTCGCCGGAGCACAGGAAGCGGAGTGTATTGAAATACATGAGCATTCCGAGCACCGCCGACATGCGAGATATCGAGCGCAGTAGGTCAAGCGGGGTTTCCCTCGCGTGAAGGCCGTCTTCATCGAGCTGCCTGCTTTTGAACGCCATCGCGAGGCGTATCTGAGCGACAAGGCGTTCTCCGCACTGCAGAACGAACTGATGAAAGCCCCGGAAGCCGGGGATGAGATTCAGGGAACGGGCGGCCTGCGCAAGCTGCGATTCGCAGACGCGCGTCGTGGCAAAGGAAAACGTGGCGGGCTGCGGATCATCTATTACTGGTGGTCCGGCGGCCCGCAGTTCTGGCTGTTCACTGTCTACGACAAGGACGAGATGAACGACCTGACGCCCGATCAGCGCCACATGCTCAAGACTCTTGTGAAGCGCGAGATCGCGGCAAGGAGTTCGAAATGAGCAAAAAGCAGCCTTCAAAGCGCAGCCTCTTCGCGGAACTACAGGAAGGCTTCGACGCCTTGGCGGAAGAACGCACTGGCAAGCGCACACTGCGTACGCACGTCACCACCACCAAGCCTCTGAAGACACCATCCGCACCCGAACTGGTCGCTCTGCGCGAAAAGCTCAACATCTCGCGTGCCGTCTTCGCCGATTATCTGCGAACCAATGCGCGGACGCTTGAGAACTGGGAACAGGGCCGCGCCAAGCCCAATGCCCAAGCAGCCGTGCTGATCCGAATGGTAGAGCGCTATCCGGACACAGTGAAACGACTGGCGGAAATCTGACACTTGCTTCCACCGCAGGAGGAACTCCATGAGCAAGTTCATTGGCTATGAGGTCGCGCCGGCGACAGAGACGAACGGCGAGGTGCTGGCCCACGACGACGAGGCGTCGGCCAAGGCCTTGGGACACGACTGCTTCTGGTCGCTTTATGGACGCAACCCTGACTACACGATGACCTGCATCGGCGATTTCAGATCCTTCGACTTCGCAGCCGACATCTACCAACGGATCACCGGACATCTCAAACCAGTCAATTCGAAACTCAAACGCCTGCGGCACCTGGCGGCCTGACGTCCCAGTCCCGTCGCCTCAAATGCTACGCGCCGCATACGCCGATACGTTCCGAAGCTTTCTTGGGCAGAGCGACGACGCCATTCTTGGCGCTCTCGTGCGGTCAAGTGATTTCGCAGTAGAAGACACGCAGCGATCCGCTTGGCTGTTCGAGATTGCGCACCTCCGGGAACTGATCCCTGGACTCGCGGCTCACCACGGCGAAGGCAGCGTCTATTTCGAGTACGCCATCCCACGGATGGGACGTCGAATCGATGTGCTCGTTCTAGTGGGGGGCGTGCTGTTCGTACTCGAGTACAAGGTCGGCGAGGCCCGATTTCAAGCGCACGCAATGGATCAGGTTGTGGACTACGCACTGGATCTCAAGCACTTCCACGAGACCAGCCACCACGCAGTGATTGCACCGATCCTGATTGCAACGCAGGCGAAGGCTGTGGCGCCCGCGCACGTTAGCGCAAGCAAGGACGACCGCGTCTTGAACCCGATCACAGCCAATGCTGCCGGGCTTGCTGGCGCCATCGAAGCGGTGCTTGCGGCTTTTCCCGACGAGATGATTTCTACCGCTGCGTGGGAAACGGGTCGCTATCAACCCACGCCAACGATAGTAGAGGCCGCAACGGCGCTTTACGCGGGGCACAACGTACAGGAGTTATCTCGCAGCGACGCAGGTGCAATTAACTTGGCGCAAACGAGTCGACGCCTCGAGCAGATTATTGCCGAGAGCCGAGCGCAGAAACGCAAGGCGATTTGCTTCGTCACCGGCGTCCCCGGTGCAGGAAAGACGCTCGTAGGTCTCAACATCGCAACGCGGCATATCGATCCGGACAGCACGCTGTACAGCGTGTTTCTATCCGGCAACGGCCCGCTGGTGAAGATCCTTCACGAGGCATTGGCGCGTGATCGAGTTGCGCAAGGCAAGCTCAATGGCGAGCGTACAAGGAAGGGAAAGGCCAAGAGTGAGGTCAAGGCGTTCATCCAGAACGTGCACCATTTCCGCGATGAGGGACTAAAGGACACCGAGCATCCCCCAGCCGAGCATGTCGCCCTGTTTGACGAGGCACAACGCGCTTGGGATCTGACTCAAACGGCAAACTTCATGCGGCAAAAGAAGGGATATGCCGGATTCAACCAGTCCGAACCGGCGTTTCTGGTCTCCTGCATGGACCGCCACCCGGACTGGGCGGTCATCGTTTGCCTCGTGGGCGGCGGGCAAGAGATCAACACGGGTGAGGCCGGGATCGGCGGATGGCTCGAGGCAATCCGCGATCAATACACCGACTGGGACGTGTTCGCTTCGCCGCACCTTCATGAGCGCGAGTATCAAGCGGATGAGTTGTTGCGGCAGATGACAGTAAGTCGTCGGGTTCATTTTCACCCGGAACTGCACTTGTCAGTGTCGATGCGATCGTTTCGCGCCGAATCTGTCAGTGCGTGGGTTAAGGCCGCTCTTGACGGCGACATCGACAGCGCGAAGGAGCTTCACGACGGATTCAAAACGCGCTATCCGATCGTGCTGACCCGCTCGTTCGCCGACGCGAAGGAATGGGTTCGGGCGCAGGCGCGCGGAAGTGAGCGCTATGGTCTTGTGGTGTCCAGCCAGGCGCAACGCTTGAAGCCGTACGCCATTGACGTCCGATCACCCATGGATCCGGTGCACTGGTTTCTCAATGACAAGGACGACGTGCGCAGCAGCTACTACCTTGAGGATGTGGCCACCGAGTTTCACGTTCAGGGACTCGAGCTCGACTGGAGTTGCGTAGCTTGGGACGCCGATTTCCGACGAGGAAGCGACGGATGGCAGCACTTCAACTTCCGAGGTGATCGCTGGCAGAAAATTCACCAAGCGCACAGCCAGCGATTCCAACTAAACGCTTATCGGGTACTCCTGACGCGCGCCCGTCAGGGAATGGTGATCGTAGTCCCCGAAGGCGACCGCGACGATCCGACTCGCGATCCGCGGTTTTACGATCAGACCTACGCTTACCTCCGCGGCGTGGGGTTACCGGTTTTTTGACTGGCAAGCAAGGAATCCAGAATCCAAGGGTAAGCTCAACTCAGGAAACGACCTGCTGGAGCGAGCCGAACGGGAAAGGCCACCAGACCCTTCCCGCTCTTGCTTAAACCGACACCCTGGGCTCAGCCAGGCATCTTCGTCGTACGGAGGTACGGCAGCTTGATGTCGATATCGCCGAACTTCTCCCTGGCGGCGGCGTCATCCAGCGACAGCGCAACGATGACGTCCTGGCCGTGCACCCAGTTGGCCGGTGTGGCGATCGGCACTTTGTAGGTGGCCTGCAGTGCATCGAGAGCGCGCAGGACTTCGGCGAAGTTGCGGCCCACCGACATCGGGTAGGTCATCGACAGCTGTAGTTTCTTGTCCGGGCTGAAGATGAACACCACGCGCACGCTGGCGGAGTTGGCGGCGGTGCGGCCATCCGGCAGATAGGCATCCGCGGGCAGCATGTCCAGCGCCTTGGAAACGGTCAGCGAGTCGTCGGCGATGATCGGGAACGTCGCCTTGGCGCCGCCGAACTTTTCGATGTCGGCTTTCCACTGCTTGTGCTCTTCGACACCGTCGACGGACAGGCCGATTACCTTGGTGCCGCGCTTTTCCCATTCTGCGGCGAGCTGTGCGACCGCGCTGAATTCGGTCGTGCACACCGGCGTGAAGTCCTTGGGATGGCTGAACAGAATGGTCCAGCTGTCGCCGATGAAGTCGTGCAGCTTGAAGTTGCCGAGGTCGGTTTCCAGATCGAGATTCGGTACGGTGTCGTTGATTCTCAGGCTCATCGTCGTCTCCTTATGCAAGTGCGGGATCACTGCGCTGGGATGCAGCGGTTTCTGCAGATACCCTAGTCAGCAGACCCCGTTTATGCCAATCAAATGTTTCTATTCGTGCGATAGGCATGTGACAACTTGCCGCCGTGCAGGTTCGGTGGACCTGCCTGATGCCAACGCTACTGCAAGCGCTGCCTGAGCTCCGCCCGGTAGCGACGGCTGACGGGCACCTGCGCGCCTGAGCGCATTCGCGCGACGCCATCTCCGGTATCGTGAATCCGGATGTCGGCGATGTGATCGAGCTGCACGATGGCGCTGCGATGAACCCGGGCGAATCCCTGAGGCGCCAGACGCTGCTCCACGTTCGCCATGGTTTCGCGCAGCAGGTAGTCGGTGTCGCCGACGTGCAGCGTGATGTAATTGCCGGCCGATTCGATCCAGTCGATGTCCGTCACCTTGACCAGGAATTCGCGGCCCAGCTTCTTGACGAGGAAGCGGTCGGTCACCGGCTGCGGCGTGGGGGCATCGTCGGACAGCATGCGCGCCTCGCCCTGCCAGCGACGCAGCAGCAGTCCGTAGAGCTCGATCATCGCCAGGATCAGCAAATAGCTGCGGAAGTCCTTGAGATATTCGTAGCCCAGCGCCGGTAACCACGCGTCGTACCCGTACGACGTGCCGACAAGTCCGTAGATCAACTTGCGCAGCCCCACCATGCCGCCGACGTGTATCAGACAGAACGGGACGGTCGCGAGCAGGTGGATGAGCAGGGACCGCTTCCAGTCGAAGCGCCGCCGCAGCCAACCGGAAAACCAGACGACCAGCGGAATCAGCAACGCGATCATCACCGTGCTGGTGCCCTCCCAGACGGCGGGCTTCCAGGCCGCGGTATCGTCGCCAATGCGCCGGAAATCGGCGATGACGACCAAGGCGTTCATCACGGTGTTGAGGGTCAGCACCGCCGTCCAGAACGCCAGCTCGACCACACGGCGGTGCTTTTTGTATTGCTCCAGAGTCAGTCGCATCCGCGCAGCCTAACCAAAAGCCGCCGGCCTGCCCAACCACTCGTCACACACGTCCGCCACCGGTCACAAAACCGCTCCGCTTCAACCCAAACCACAGGCGGGATAAGCCTTTCGCACCTACTGTGCGCTCGTCGCTCTGCCTGGGAATGTCGATGAATCCGGACCGCCGTTACGACATAGACGCGCTGCGTGTGCTGGCGTTTTGCCTGCTGATCTTCTACCACGTGGGCATGTTCTACGTGCCCTGGGACTGGCACGTGAAGTCCACCTACACGGCGAGCTGGCTGGAGCCGTTGATGCTGTTCAGCGGCCAGTGGCGCATGCCGCTGCTGTTTCTGATCAGCGGCCTGGCGGTGCACTTCCGGCTGCCGAAGACCAGCCGCGACGGATTCGCACGGGAGCGCATCGCCCGCCTGGGGCTGCCGCTGCTGTTCGGCATTCTCGTCGTGGTTCCGCCGCAGGCCTACCTCCAGGCCGTGAGCAACGGCGTTTTCGACGGCGGCTATGGCGCCTTCCTGCTGCGCTATCTGCAGTTCCGGCCCTGGCCGGAAGGCGGCTTCGACGGCGCGGAATACGGCATGACCTGGAACCACCTCTGGTATCTGCCGTACCTGCTGCTCTACACGCTGATCCTGCTACCGTTTTCCGGGTGGCTGGACCGGCTTTCGGATCGCTGTGTGGACCTGCGCAGTCTGTGGCTGCTGTTGCTGCCGCTGGCGCCGCTGACGCTGTCCGGTGAATTTGTGTTTCCCAGGTTTCCGTATGTCAGCCATGCGCTGTTCGACGATGTGTACGCTCACACAATGTACGGAACCTTCTTCGTGTGCGGCTATCTGCTCGGCCGTCAGGCGTCGCTGTGGTCGACCATCACGCGGGTCCGCTGGGTCTGGCTGTTGCTGGGCATGGTCAGCTTTCCCGCATTCCTGTTTGCCAATGAGGTTCTGGATGGCGACAGCGCCGTGCAACACGTCGCGCAAATGTTTCTGATCTACCTGAACCGCTGGGTGTGGATCCTGGTCGTGCTGGCCTGGGGCCACCGCTTGCTGAACCGCCCGATGCGCTGGCTTCCCTGGGCGAACGAATGCGTATTCCCGTGGTACATCCTGCATCAGACGTTGATCGTTGTGATCGGCTACTCCGCCAGCCAGGCGGCACTGGGGCCGCTGGTCGAGCCTGCGGTAGTGCTGGGCGGGACGATTCTGGGCACGCTGCTCTTGACCGAAGGCGTGCGCCGGATCACCTGGCTGCGTCC
Source organism: Nevskiaceae bacterium (assembly GCA_041555955.1). Lineage (GTDB taxonomy): Bacteria > Pseudomonadota > Gammaproteobacteria > Nevskiales > Nevskiaceae > Solimonas. Next base: position 594 of record JBFFJL010000018.1, on the reverse strand, counting down.
CTTTTTCGGAATGAAGCGGTACCCTGCCAAGGCCGGCAACCACCCCAAAGCCCGGAGAAACCCGCCCATGCAGACTGCGGCGGACTGAATCCACGAAAATTTGGCCGTATGCCAGCGGAACGCTCCTGGATCCGCGGTCGCCCGCCAGCCACAAAACACCCGATTCGACAGCAGCAACAAATACGCGTATTGTGGCTGGGCAAGTATCAAGCAGTGTTATCAGTTGGTTAGGGCCGTTGTATGTTTTTGCGGCACGAATTCCCCGATGCCTTCCTTGAGCGTTTGCACCTACGCGGGCGGTTTGCCCGTCATTAACTTTTAAGGAATGTATCCATGAGCAACACATCTACCGGTACCGTCAAGTGGTTCAACGACGCCAAGGGCTTCGGCTTCATCACGCCGGCTAACGGCGGCGAAGACCTCTTTGCCCATTTCAAGGAAATCGAAGGCGGCGGCTTCAAGTCACTGGCCGAAGGCCAGCGCGTTGAGTACGTTGAAGCCCGCGGCCCGAAGGGCATGCAGGCCACCAAGATTCGCCCGCTCGCCTAATCGGCAGCACGGTTGAATCAAAAGCCGCGGCTTCTGCCGCGGCTT
>JBFFJL010000017.1:0-18883 GCA_041555955.1 Nevskiaceae bacterium | reverse complement strand
TTCGGGTGCCGGTACAAAGACGCGGCCGTTGCCGTCGTTGACGATGACCGAGCCGGCGTAGTGTTCGTCGAACAGGTTGTAGAGACGCACGAACACTTCGGTCTGCGCGCGCGATCCCTGCCAGCGGTAGGCGCTGCCCAGATTGACCACGATGTAGTTCGGCGCGGCATCGGTGTTGCGATCGTCCACGGGCACCTCGTCCGAAAAGCGCGCTTCGACGCTGCCTGACCAGCCGGGTCGCGCGCGGCGCCACGCCAGTTCGGTATAGACGCTGCTGCGCGCGATGCCCGGAATGCGATTGCCGTCGTCGACGCTGACGGTTTCGCCGCCGGCCGGATAGCTGTAGCTGTCGACGAAGCGTGCGTCGAGCCAGCTGGCGGCGAGCTGCAGCTGCAACTGCGCCGGCAGCGGCAGGCTCAGGCCGAACTCGGCGCCACGGCGGCGGGTGGCGCCGGCATTCTGGAAACTGGCGCGGCCGTCGATGGTGCCGGCCGGTACGATCTCGTCGTCGCCGTTGATCTGGAACAGCGCCAATGTCAGCAGTCCGCGGGCGGCGACCGCCTGCTTCCAGCCGAGTTCGACGCTGCGGCTGCGCGCGGCGTCCAGCGTCAGATTCAGGCCGGTTTCGCCGTCGCTGCGGTAGGACAGTTCGTTGAATGTCGGCGTCTCGAAGCCGGCGCCGGCGCTCAGGTACAGCAGGCGATCGTCTCCGGGGGCAAACGCCAGACTCAGTGCCGGCACGGTGGCGTCATAGTCGGCGCTGCCGCTGTCGTCCGGATTGCCGTCAACGATGTAACGATCGTCGGATTCGAAATTGACCCGGCTGTGGCGCACGGCGCCGCTCAAGGTCCAGCGCGGCGCGAACGGATACTCGGCGACCAGGTACTGATCGAAGTTGTCGATGCGGTTGTTCTCGTCGCGCCGCAGCGCGCCTTGCACGCCCAGCGTGTCGCCGACGAAGTTCTCGTAGCCGCGACGATGCTCGTCGGTTCTCTGATATTGCAGGCCGGCGCGCAGCGACCACGCGGCGAAGCGATGGCTGACGCGCGCTTCAGAGCCGTAGCCGTCGCGCTGCAGGTCGATGACGCCGCCGGCGCGCGCCGGTGATGCCTGTACTGCCTTGGGAATCGACAGAAACTGCACGATGGCGCGATCGGTGACATAGCCGATCAGGTCAAGATCAGTGTCGCTGCCCCAGCGCTGGGTGTAGCCGATGCCGCTGCGCCAGTCATCGATGCGTTTGCGCGTGTTGTAGGTTTCAGCAGACGCGGTGGCCTGCTGTGGGTTCTGCTCGAACTGCTCGCGCGTCAGTCCCAAAGGGTCCTGCGCAAACGCATCCCACAATCCGCTGGCAAGCAGGCGTAGTTCGCGCTGGTCATCGAGCGCATAGCGCGCGTTCAGTGCCGCCTGGTTGCGATGCGACGCGCTGTGGTCGCGATAGCCGCTGCTGTCATAGCGCGCGAAATCGAGGCGGTAGCCCAGCGCATCGTCGAACGCACGGCCGCCGGCGCCCAGTGCTGCGCGCCAGCTGTCATCGCTGCCGGCACCGAACGATGCATCGAGTTCGGTGTCCTGCGGTGGCTCGGCGGCGTAGGCCGCGATCACGCCACCGGCAGCATTGCCGTACTGATAGGCCATGGGTCCGCGCAGCACTTCGATGCGGTCCAGGCCGTTGATCAGCAGATTCGAGGTCTGGCCCTGTCCGTCCGACGCGGTCAGCGGAATGCCGTCGGCACGGATCTGGATGCCGCGCACGCCAAAGCTTGCACGGGCGCCGTAGCCGCGGCTCTGCACCTGCAGATCCTGTGCGTCGTTCTGTCGATCGCGCACGTCGATGCCCGGAATACGCGCCAGCGTTTCGGCCAGATCGATCTGTGGCTGCGCGCTGTGCAGGGTGTCGGCATCGATCACGCCGACTGCGGCCGGAGTCTGCAGTTCGCTGCGGGGGTAGGGTGAGGCGAGGACTTCAACCGGGGGTAACGCCACCGGATCGTCGGCCGTGGACGGTTCAGACGCATCAGCCCAGGCCAGGCTGGAACACAACGTTGCGGCGATGATCAGACAGGAACGCATCGTGGAGCGTGCAGAATTCAGGTGGGCGCGAAGTATGCAGGATCGCTACGTACTGCTGCATGCGCAGTCCGAACTCGTCAGTGCTGCAGTAGGCCTCAGTTACCGGAGGAGAACCAGCCTTCGACCTTGTCGCGCGACGGCATGCCGCCTGCATGCACCACCGTGCCGTCGATGACCACTCCCGGCGTCGACATCACGCCGTAGCGGGCAATCACCTGGATGTCCTCGACCTTCTCCAATTCGATCGGTTCGCCGTGTGCGCCGGCGACCTCTTCAATCAGCTGAATCGTATTGCGGCAGTTGCTACAGCCGCGGCCGAGCACCTTGATCTGTTTCATTCGATTCACTCCAGGTTGCGTACTACAGCACGGCGTTGAACACGTAGCCGACGGCAAGGATGCCGCAGGCGACCACGGCGATGAAGGTCGCGATCAGGCGCGGCTTCAGCACCTTGCGCAGGATCACCATCTCCGGCAGCGACAGCGCGATCACGCTCATCATGAACGCCAGCGCGGTGCCGAGCGCCGCGCCTTTGGCTAGCAGGGCCTGCACGATTGGAATCACGCCCGCGGCGTTGGTATACATCGGAATCCCCATCAGCACCGCCAGCGGCACCGACCACCAGCGATCTGCGCCCATGATCGAGGCCATGAAGTCCTGCGGCACGTAGCCGTGAATCGCTGCGCCGATACCGATGCCGGCGACAATGTAGGGCCACACACGGCCGACGACGTCGCGCACATTGTTGACGCCGGACTCGATGCGATCCTGCAGATGCACCGTACCGTCGTCGGACAGGGCCTGGGCCGGCGGCAGTTCGCGCACCCAGTCTTCCAGATAGGCCTCGAGGCGCAGGCGGCCGATGATCCAGCCAGCGACGATGGCAATTGTCAGGCCCAGGCTCAGGTACAGCAGCGCGATCTTCCAGCCGAACAGCGCCAGCAGCAGGGTCAGCGCAACCTCGTTGACCATGGGCGCGGCGATCAGAAACGAGAAGGTCACGCCCAGCGGTACGCCGGCCTGGACGAAGCCGATGAACAGCGGCACCGCCGAGCACGAGCAGAACGGGGTGACCACGCCGAGACTGGCCGCCATCGCATTGGCCACGCCGGCGCCGCGTCCCGCCAGCAGCGCCCGCGTGCGTTCCGGGGTGAAGTAGCTGTTGATCATGCCCATCACGAACACGATGCCGGTCAGCAGCAGCAGCACCTTGGGCGTGTCGTAGAAAAAGAACTGCAAGGCACTGCCGAGATGACTTTCGCGCGTCACTGGCAGCAGCGACACCAGCGCTTCGGATGCCGGAATCAGCGTCCGGTACAGCACCAGCCAAAGCCCTGCCCCCAGCAATAACAGCAACTGTGGGTGTTCGCGGGTCCAGCGGTGGGCGAGCGCGGTCATGGGTGTGAATGCACAAATGAGTGCCCAAGCTAGCGCCTGTCGCCGCCGTCACCAATGACCTGCATCAAGCCCTGCCGATGACCGCTCGGCGCATGACTGATCATCCTGAATTCATGACGGTTCGTTCCAATCCGCGATGATCTCCTTGCCCAGCGCTCGCGGCTTGGCGACGATGCCGATTCATCTGTCGCTTGGAGGCCTCGATGCCGGAGCCGCTGGCGCCCTTGCTGGCCGAGGTGCGGCGCTGCCGCCTGTGCGAGCCGGCGCTGCCGCTGGGCGCGCGCCCGGTGCTGCAGCTCGACCGCCGTGCGCGCATCCTGATTGCGGGACAGGCGCCGGGCCGCAAGGTGCATGAAAGCGGCGTGCCGTTCGACGATGTCAGTGGGGACCGCCTGCGCCGCTGGCTCGGCGTCGGGCGCGAGAAGTTCTACGATCCGGCGTGCTTCGCGATCCTGCCGATGGGCTTCTGCTATCCCGGCACCGGTGCGGGCGGCGATCTGCCGCCGCGCGTCGAGTGCGCACAGACGTGGCGGTTGCGGCTGCTGCGTCAGCTGCCGGCGCTGGAGCTGACGCTGGTCATCGGGCAGTACGCGCTGGACTGGCATCTGCCGGACGCCGGGTATAAAACGCTGACCGATGCCGTTGCTGCGTGGCAGCGCCATTTCCCGGCGCTGTTGCCGATGCCGCATCCGAGTCCGCGCAATCAGCGCTGGCTCAAGCGCAATCCCTGGTTCGAGATCGAGGTGCTGCCGCAGCTGCAGGCGCGCGTACGCGGCTTGCTGAGCTGAGCGCTCAAGCGCTCAGGAACACCGGCTGTTCGTCGGCCGGCTTCTCGGCCAACTGTTGCGGGGTCAGGCGTGCGTAGATCTCGACCAGATTGCCGTCGGGGTCGCTCAGCCACAGCTCGTGCAGCGGCGTGCCCTTCCAGGTCGTGCGCGGCGGTTTCTCGATAGTGGCTCCGAACGCCTGCGCGCGCTGCCCGGCATCGACCACCGCGTCGCGGCTGCCGACGTCAATGCCCAGGTGATACAGCGTGTCGTGATGCAGCGTCTTGCCGTCGGCGACAACGATGACAAAGTTCAGTTTCAGGTCCGGGCGGATGAACGTGGCGTAGCGATGCGTCCATTCCTTCGGCCAGGTGTTCAGCAGCCAGGCATAGAAGCGCACGGCGCGCGGCAGGTCGGACACGCGCACGCTGGCGTGGAACTCCTGTGCAGTCGGTCCGGGTGGCGTATCGAGCAGCGCTGCGAGCACACAGACACGGTCGCGAATCTGATCGCGTGCGCTGCAAAACGCTGTGAGCGCCGCGTCGGCATCGGCGGTGGCGTCCACCGCGGCCGGATCGGCGATCGGCCAGTGCAGTCGTTGCACCGGACCCGGCAGCAGCGGGCAGACCTCGTCAGCGCACAGCGTGACAACCAGATCGAAGGTTGCGGCGTCGAAGTCGGTGACGGACTTCGACTGCTGCTGTGCGATGTCGATGCCGATGTCCTGCATCACGCGGATCGCCAGCGGGTTGACCCGCGTCGGCTGCGAGCCGGCGCTGGCGACTTCAGCGCGATCGCCGAGGATGTCGCGTGCCAGGCCTTCGGCCATCTGGCTGCGGGCGGAGTTGGCGACGCACAGGAACAGGATTCTGGTCATGGATTCAAAGCGTATGCACGGTGGTGGCGGCCTTGGCCGCAGCCTCGCGGCGTTCCGAATAGCGGTCGGTCAGCAGTGCGACATGCGGGCGCGTCAGTACGGTGAAGCGCACCAGCTCTTCCATCACGTCGACGATACGGTCGTAGTAGGCGGACGGTTTCATGCGGCCGTTGCTGTCGAATTCCTGATACGCCTTGGCGACGCTGGACTGGTTCGGGATCGTGAACATGCGCATCCAGCGCCCGAGCAGGCGCAGCGTGTTCACGGCGTTGAACGACTGTGAGCCGCCGGAGACCTGCATCACCGCCAGCGTGCGGCCCTGCGTCGGCCGCAGCGAGCCCATGCTCAGCGGCAGATGGTCGATCTGCGCCTTCATCAACCCGGTGATCTGGCCGTGGCGTTCCGGGCTGCACCAGACCTGGCCTTCGGACCACAGCGACAGCTCGCGCAGCTCTCGCACTGCCGGATGATTGTCGCCGGCCACCTGATCCGGCAGCGGCAGATCGGCGGGATCGAAGATGCGCGTCTCGGCGCCGAAGTAGCGCAGCAGGCGCGCGGCTTCCTCAATCGCGAAGCGCGAGTAGGAGCGTTCACGCAGCGAGCCGTACAGCAGCAGGATGCGCGGTGCATGCGTGATGCCGCCGTGATCGATGTTCGCGGCGGGTTGCGCGGCAGCGTGCTGCAGGTCCAGTGCCGGCAGCGTGTCGGCGTCGGCCAGTGTTCGGATGCGTGTGATGTTCATGACTTCAGCCCGCGTTCGTACCAGGGCTTGCTGGCGTTCACGATCTTCACCACCGATAGCATCACAGGCACTTCGATCAGCACGCCGACCACGGTCGCCAGCGCGGCGCCGGAGTTGAAGCCGAACAGGCTGATCGCGGCAGCGACCGCCAGCTCGAAGAAATTGCTGGCGCCGATCAGCGCTGACGGCCCGGCGACACAGTGTGCTTCGCCAGTCGCGCGATTCAGCAAATAGGCCAGACCGGAATTGAAATACACCTGGATCAGGATCGGCACGGCGAGCAAACCAATCACCATCGGCTGCTGCAGGATCTGCTGACCCTGGAAGCCGAACAGCAGCACCAGCGTCGCCAGCAATGCGATCAGCGATGCGGGCTGCAGGATCTGCAACAGCCAGGAGATCGCCTCCTCGCCGCCGCGGCGCAGCAGACTGCGACGCAGCACCTGTGCGGCAATCACCGGCACCACGATGTACAGCAGTACTGACATCAGCAGCGTGCCCCAGGGCACGGTAATCGCCGACAGGCCCAGCAGCAGCCCAACGATCGGCGCAAACGCGAACACCATGATGGTGTCGTTGAGGGCGACCTGACTCAGCGTGAAATGCGGTTCTCCCTTGGACAGATTGCTCCAGACGAAAACCATTGCGGTGCAGGGTGCCGCCGCCAGCAGGATCAGACCGGCGATGTAGGACTGAATCTGCTCCGGCGGCAGCCACGGCCGGAACAGGTAGCCGATGAACAGCCAGCCCAGCGCGGCCATCGAAAAAGGTTTCACCGCCCAGTTGATGAACAGGGTGACGCCGATGCCACGCCAGTGTTCGCGCACACGGTTCAGTGCGGCGAAGTCGATCTTGATCAGCATCGGGATGATCATCAGCCAGATCAGCGCGGCGACCGGCAGATTCACTTTCGCGATTTCGGCAGCGCCGATGGTCTGGAATACGCCGGGCAGCCAATGGCCCAGCGCAATGCCGACGACAATGCACAGGCCGACCCACACGGTGAGATAGCGTTCGAAGATGGACATGCGGATCAGTGTTCCAGGCAGGGCGGTGTGGCGGACGACGGCGGCGCGGGGCTTATTGTTTGCCGATGTCGGACGCCTGCTGTTGCAGCGTCAGGCGATCGAGCTTGTCCATTGGCAGGCTGGCAAACAGCTCGATGCGACGGCGCAGCACCATCAGCGTGTCGGAAAACGCCTTGCGCTTGATTTCATCGCTTCCGTCGACGGCAGCGGGGTCTGGGACACCCCAGTGCGCGGTCATCGGCTGGCCGGGCCAGAACGGACATTGTTCACCCGCGGCCTGGTCGCAGACGGTGAAGACGAAATCCATCACCGGCGCATCGGCGGTGGCGAACTCATCCCAGCTCTTGCTGCGCAGGCCTTCGATCGACAGGCGACTGCGCGTCAGCAGCTCCAGCGCCAGCGGATTCACCTCACCGTTGGGATGGCTGCCGGCGCTGAACGCCTGAAACTTGCCGGCACTGATCGCCAGATTGTTCATCAAGGCCTCGGCGAGGATGGAACGCGCCGAATTGCCGGTGCACAGGAACAGCACGTTGTAATTGCGTTGCATGTCAGCTCTCGGTGGTGGTGGCTGACGAAGTGCACTCAACCTCGCACTCGCCGCCGTCGCAGCAGTTCTCGGTGAGATAGCCGAGCAGGGCGTTCATCGCCTTGAAGTCCGGCGCGTAATAAATGAAGCGGCCCTGTTGGCGTGCCTTGAGCAGGCCGGCAGTACTCAGTTCTTTCAGATGGAACGACAGGGTCGCCGGCGCGATCTTCAGTCGTGCCTGGATGTCGCCGGCACACAGACCCTCGGGGCCGGTCTGGACCAGCAGTCGGAACACCGCCAACCGCGTTTCCTGTGCCAGTGCGGCGAGTCGCATGACGGCTGTCTGAGATTTCATATTTCCAAAATAATGGAAATATATTGCGGCCACAAGTCAGCGCTTCAAGTTCGGGGCTGTCAGCAACGCAGAACTACGGAGTCAGGAGGCTTGCACCGCTGGTCCCGCGCGATTCCAGGTCGCGATACGCCTGGCGCACGTCGATGCGGACTTTGCCGCTGCCGAGACCTTGAACAGCTCGGCCGCCATCGCTTCAAGATCGGAGCGCGGCTCGATGTAATGCATCAGCGATGGTCGCGTGATGTAAAGCGACCCACGTCGCGTCAGTCAGGGCTGGGCGACGTGGAATCGAGCGTGACTTCAGGCAGGCGGTGCGCAATGCCCTGATGGCAATCGATACAGGTCTTGCCCTGCTCGCGCCAGACTTCCAGCGCATGTTTCTTGCGCGCGCTCTTGTCCTGCGCAGCAAGATCCATGTGTTCCTGCGAGTGGCAATTGCGACACTCGCGCGAGTCGTTCTGCTTCATCTCATCCCAGACTTGCTGTGCCATCCGTGCCCGATGGGCTTCAAACTTTTCAGGGGAGTCGATCTCGCCCAGGATGTGCTGCGGCACTTCAATGAGAGTCGCCTTAATCTTGCGGGCGATCTTCGGGCCCCAAGGATGCGGCAAGTGGCAGTCTGCGCAGATTGCGCGCACGCCTGTTCGATTGCTGTAGTGACTGGTTTCCAGGTACTCGGCGTAGACGGTGTCCTTCATCTCGTGACACGACAGGCACATGCCCTCACCACTGCTCAGCTCCACCGCGGCGACAAAGCCGATGACGCTGACCATGCCGGCAACAAAAGCGATGAAAGCGCCAAGGGGGATGCCCAACATCCAGCGCGTGCGCGGAGACTGCCACAAACGAGATCGGCGGCTCGCTGTGGCGCGATCAGGTTCGGGTGTATCGGTCACTGGAAGCTTCCGTAGAAATGCAGCAGTGCGCTGCGATCTTCCGCACTCAATTCATCGAGCTTGGGTTTCATTTTCTTAGGCGGCGTCCGCGAGCCCTCGGTGTATTCCTTCAGACTGCCCTCTAGGTACGGCATCCACTGGCCGGCGAGAATGCCGGCGTCGTCGTCCTTCGCGCTGCCACCGTCCGCGTGGCACTTCTCGCAGTGCAGCTCGTGTACTTTCTTTCCGATCGCGACCTGTGCTGGATCCACCGTCTGCTTGGCGCGGACAAAAGGCAGTGCGGAAAAATGTTCGGCGACTTCGGTCAATTCCGTGGCTGATATCGCCTTGGCGATCTTGCACATGTCAGTCGCCGGTCGGCTGGTATCCCCGCTACGGATCTTCGATTCCGCGCAGGGGCGTTCCTCAGTTCGATACTCCTCCATCGTCGAAATCAGATAGTCGGTCGAAAGCCCTGCAATGACTGGAACGTCGGATTCGATGCTGGCGCCGTCCTTGCCGTGGCAGTCGGCACAGCTTTCGATCAAGGGCGAAGCTGCTGTGGCTGCCGCTGAAGTCACCAGCGCCGCCAGAGCCAGGGTCCGAAGTGCCGTTATGGTGCGGATGGATTTTGATGACATGGCGCACATCCTGGTTTGCTGCGGCTGGACCGAGATCGAGCCGCGCCGCTTGTTGTGTTCAGACCGGGGAAGCGGGTCTGGCTGTGGCTGAAAACTATCTGAATTCATAGCGTGTCGAAATACCGATCAGATTGGCGGTATACGTTGGCGACGATTGGCCGAGGGAGAGCAGATTGTGCACCCCGTCAGCGGCGACGCCGTCCATGGCCCAATCGGTCTGTTGGTAAAGCGCGTAGCGGTACTCGACGCGGATGCCCAGCTGCGGCGTGGCCTGAAACAGGGCGTACGCACGCGCTTCGTGCCGTCGCGTGGTGAGGTCAGGGAACGGTGTGTTGGCCGAGCCCGTCAGTACGCGGGTGTCACCCCGGCTTGCGGTGTATTCGTAGGACGCACCGGCGTCGTAGCGACCCCAGAGCTTGCGACGGTCCGCGCGCAGGCCCGCGACGATGGCAGCGTCGCGGTTATCTGCGCGCCAGTCGGCGAAATCGGCGGAGCTTTGATTGCCGTCCTGAAGTGTCTCCAACGCGTCGCGCGACCAGAATCCAGTGACGCTGAGCTCCTCTGACGGATGCAATGACAGATCGACGCCATAGCCCTGGGCGCGTCGGCGCTGGAATCCCACGATGGTATCGGGGTAGCGGTCGCGCCCGAGACTGCCGTTGAGGTCGACGCTGATCCAGTCCAGCGGGGTTGCAGTAAGCGTCAAGGTTGCTGCGTCGCGTACGCGATCGGCCAGATGGGCCGGCTGCAACTGTTGTTCAGAGATCGCATCAGTGAGAGCAATTCGATAGTCAGAGCCGGTGCGGCTGGCATGCACATAGCCGACGTTTGCACTCAGCTGTTGCACCGGCTGAACACGCATGCGAGTCCATGCTTTCCATTCGTCGGTCCGTTGGCGTGCCTGGAAGCTTCGCGACTTGCGTTCCTGATCCCATCCAGCCGAAAGGCGGGCCCAGCGACGGAGTCGGTAGTCGCTCCCGAGCTTTAGCGTCCGGCGGGTGAAGTCGTAGGGCAGATTGGCGCGCGTGTCGGCGGCAAAGACATCCGTGATGATCTGCGTGTATTGGGATTGCGGTGTTCGATTGTCACGGTCGTCGAGCGCGGCTTCGGCGTTGAAGCGCAGGCCTGCCCAGGGCCCTGCGCTGGCACGCAGCCGGCCGGACAGGGTGTCGACCTGACCATCCAGCGAGGTGCGCGGCAACGACGTCATCAGGGTTGGCGTCGCTGACGCAGGAACGAAGCGTGCGTTCTGCAGCATGCGACCGATCGCGAGGTGTGTGGATAGACGGATTCGCGTCGCCGGCTGATAGCCCGCAGTCAGGCTGAGCTGATGAAACTGATTGTCCGGCGCAAACGCCAGACGCCCGGAAACGCCGTCTTCGACCAGCGGATCGTAGGGATTCTGCCAAGTCAGTGCGGTGTTGTCGTTGCGATAGAACGAACCGTAGTATGCCGCGCCGGCCTGCCAGTTTGTGCCGGTCACGCTGGCCGACAGGTCGACCTGATCGGTTTGATCATGGGTCGGTTGCGGCAACAGACTGGCGAGCGTGATGAAGCTGCCGCCGATGGGCTTGATGCCCTCACGCTCGTCGTGACGCACGCTCAACTGGGTGGTCCAGCGCGCGGACGGATTGAGACTGAATGCAGCGAGGAAGCGCTTGCGGTCCTGCTCCAGCGTGAGTGGATGCAGACTGCTGGCGAGATCCGGCATCTGCTGCGTCGATGCTGCGGTGGTCCAGGTCTCGGGGAGCGAGAGTGTGTCGCTGCCGACACCGAGAAACGGCGTGCTGGCGGTGTCGTTGATCCGTCGCGGCACCGAGTCGTAGCTCAGGCGAATGCCGAAGGAACCCTGCTGACCGCCGCGCAACTCGACTGCACGTGAATCCAGGCCGAGGTCATGCGCTTCAAGATCCCAGTAGCCCGCGCCCTCGGCTTCGCGCCAGCCCACGCGGGCGCCCCCCAGCAGAAACAGGCCCTGATCGCTGAGGCCGGAGTAGTCGCCGAAGTGATAGCTGTCATCGAACAGGTAGCCCAGACCGAAGTCGACCTGACCGGAGAATCCCTGCTCGAACGGGCACTGCTTGCAGGGCGGGACGAGTGGGGTCTGTTCCGCGGGCGTGTCCGCCGCCGCTGTCCCAGCGAGCAACGTTGCGGCGGCGGCGATGACGCGCAGTGTCGTCGGGGCTGCGCTGAGGCATCGCAAGCTGAGCGTATGGGGATGGCGGATCATGGCGGTCACCGGGTGAGTGTTGCTCCGGAGGGATGGTTTGTTCCATGGACCTGAGAGTGGCAGTTCCCGCAGCTCTGCCCCAGCAGAAATGCGGACGCAGTGTCGGTAGAGAGTCCTGCGCCGGAGTAAGCCACGCTGGGATGGCCTTCCGCTGCGTGGCAGCTCTGACACAACCACGGTGGGCGCTGCACCAGCAGTGCTGGCTGATTCGATCCGTGCGGCACATGACACAGACCGCAGTCTTCGGACGCGGGCGCGTGCTCCCACAGGAAGGGGCCGCGCTTTTCGGCGTGGCAGCGATAGCAGGTCTGATTGATGGTCGGGCTGGCGAGCAAGGCGTCCCCGGGCGCGCCATGCACCGCATGGCAGTCGGAACATGCGAGCTTGCCCGGGTTCACCGGATGCGCTGACGGGCGCATCATTTCCGCCCGCTCTTTCCGGTGGCAGGCGTAGCAGACCTCAGGCTGCGACGCGGTGGTCAAGGCCGGATCCTGCGGCGCATGAACCTGGTGACACGCGGCGCAGGGGATATCCGCGCGATCGTGTGCACTTCCAGGCCATTGCGTGCGGTGCCCGCCCTGGTGGCAAGACATGCAGACTGCGTTCTGCTCGGCGACCGGGGAGTCCTTGCCAATGCCGAAATTGCGGATCGGCGGGACCGGGTCCTTGTTGCCGCCGCGCGCGTGCGTGTCGCCAGCGCCATGGCAGGCTTCACACTGGTGCCCGGCGAACGGCGTGCGCGAATCGGCAGTGCGTGCATGTGCGGTCTTGAAGATAGACAGCACCGGCACCGCCGTGTCTTCGTCGTGGCACTTCAGGCAGGTATCTGCGCCCTTCGCGGTGAAGACTGGAGCCGGGACGGCCTCTTCCGGTCCCGCCGCGGTTGCGGCTTCGGGGGTTTCGGCCTGCGCCGCCGCCCCCAGCGCGGCCGTCACGGCCAGCAACGCCGCGACAGCCCAAGATTTCGGTCGACGACGGCTCATTGCGTGACGTGGTGAACGGTGGCCACATCCGCAATCTTGCCGGCGGCGTGGCAGACCTCGCAGGTCTCGGTGATGCTGCCGTTGTCGACCATCGATTGTGGCGTTCCGAACGACGCGCCATTCTGCTCCATATGCGCCTGGGCAATCTCGCCGTCATGACAGGACGAGCATGCGGCTGCAGTCGCGGTGACGTTGATATCGTCATCTGGACTGGCCAAGCTTCCGCCGCTTTCAATGGTCGTCGCGAGTACTGCCGACGACAACGGCGGCATGTAGCTGTCGCCGCTGTGGCAGGTGGCGCAATTGCTGACGATGCCTGGGAACTCGACCTCGCCGAAATCATTGGCGTTGTTGCCGAAGCCATAGATGACCACGCCTTTCTCACGGAACCCGGCACCGTGGATCGCATGGATCATGACCTTCATGTCTACCGTTTCCTCGCGCTTGCCGTCGAGGGCAAGCGATGCCGAGGAGGGGCGGCGGCCGATGTCGGTGTTATTCGCGTTGTGGCACATCACGCACAGTTGCGGTTCGTCAGTCCGTGACCCGCCGTGAATCGTCAGCTGGTCGTGGCATTGATCGCATTTGGCAATATCAACCACTTGGCGTCGGACAACTGCCGTGGTGTCCGTGATTGGGGCAAAGCTGACGACGCTCTTGATCGGGACCCGGTCGCTGTAGACGCCGTCACCATCCACGTCGGCAGCCGCGCGCCCATACAGTCCGATCGCGGCACTGCCGGTGGCAGTCTTGGGAATCGCGCTGGTCGAAGTCACCGTATAGGTTCCGGCGCCGCTGGCCACGGCCAGCGTCTTGGCATTGATGGATATTGATGACGCCGGAGTCGTCGAACTGCCATTGCCGGTGTTGTGATAGTCGCGGGCATCCCAGCCGAACAGTAGCGACAGCGACGCACTGGACGAGGTCCACTCCGGGTCGTTCAGTAGATCGTAGGGGGCGTTACTGTGCGTCGGATCGGTTACCGACAGCTTCACGATCGGGAACTGTCCCGGCGCGGTCTTGCTGACCGACAGGATATTGAGCTGATAGCGCTGCGACGCTTCGCGAAGCGGATTGCGATGCGATTCGGTCACGCTGCCGGCAAGACCGCCTTCGCTGTGACAGACACTGCATTCGCCGTTGGCGGCAACGACGCTATCGTCACCGTGGCCTTCGCCAGTTTCGAAATTGACGTTATCGTGGCAAGCGCCACAGGCTTCGCGAGTCGACTGCGTGCTCCACCGGCTTGCCTGCGGTGTGCCGGAATCTGCAGCGTCATGGCACTTGCTGCAGTTGCGGATGTCCTGCGGGTAGACGACGGTTGAATAGTCATGCTTCGTGTCTCGGAAGCCCCAGATCGCATATTCACCGCCCGCTTCGACGCTGGGCAGATTTTCGCCGCGATGAATCTTGTGGACCATAACCTTGAGATCGACCGTGTTGCCGCTATTGGCATCGTGCGACCCCGGGTTATGACAGGTAACGCAGTACTGGGTATCGAGGCGGCCGCCTCCGTGGAGTGCTAGTTTGCCGTGACATTCGTTGCACGACGCGGTCTGCACGATGTCGTTATTGAGAATGCCGCTGGTCGCGCCATCGGACGGTCGCCAGGTGTACGTGGCATTGGCCGTTGGCAGCGTCGCGCTGCTGACCTGCAGGCCGACCCGATGCGTCAATGCCGGTTCGTAAGCAACCGCAAGTGGTGTCGTGACCGCAGTGATATCGCTGCCAAAGGTATAGGTGTAGGTTCCATTGCCATGATCCACCAGCGAGCCACCGCTGTCAGTGGTCGCCTGAATCTGATCCTGCGTTCCGGGTCCCACACGTCCTGCAACTTCGACCCGGTTGATGTAACTCTGCCAAGCATCCGAGTTGCCATCTGTTCCCGGAATCAATTTGACCAACGTCATGCGAACGCCGTCGAGGCGCACGACCGGAACGTCACGTTCATTGACGACGCTGAATTCGACCACCGGCTGGTTGGCGATGCTGACGCCGGTAATCGTCACATTCAGCGCAGTGGCTTCGGTGGTGACGCCGGGGCCCGGCGGACCCGCGGCACCTGGGGCGCCGTTGTTGCCGTTATTGCAGGCAGTGAGGCCGCCCAACAGGCCCAGCATGGCAACAAAGGAGAAGGCTGCCCGTGCGATGAATCGCCAGATTGAACTCATGTTTCCTGTCTCCTCCAGCAGTACAGGCTGGTTTTCTTATAGAACGGACACTAGCACGAACCAGCGGTCGCGGATTGATCTGAGTCAGCTCCGATCATCCGACTGGCTTTGGACGGGTGACGTGTCGGCGCTTCCTGTTAGTTCCGAGTAATAAGTCACAGGCGGCTCCGGGCAAATTTCAGTGGCTCAGGATCCCGTAGGGAGCGTCGTTAAAGTCAGGCGCGCGCTGCTGGGCAGGCCTGGCGTTGGGGGATTCGGTCGCCGACGGGACACGTCTTTCATGGATCGGTGCGACTGCTTCAGCGCGACTCCGACAGGCTGCGCGTTGACGTCACATTGGGGGCGATCTCCGACTCGCAGTAGCGCGCCGGCACCCAGCCGCCGTCCGAGTACAGATGCGTCTGATCGGCGAAATGCGATGAGTCCGGATTGGCGCTCTGCGAGTAGGTCAGGATCGTGCGCGCATCCGGGCAGTCGTCGCCGTCGAAGCTGACGACCTCGATGAAACTCGAGCCATGCACGATGTCCGGATAGCCGGTGCCGCCGACCCACGGCGTGGTGATCGCGTTGAACACGCCGAGCAGGCCCGGACCGCCATGAATGGGGATGGCCTCGTCGCCGCGCGCTTCGGTCTGCGCCATGCGCATCGTGGCGTCCAGCGGCAGGTTCGCAGCCTGCAGGTCGGCGATCGCGCTGCCGAGTGCGTATTCGACGTGCGGATTGGCGGTGTTCAATCCGGAAGGCGTGTGCACCGGATCGTTGACGTCGAACGGCACGGTCCAGACATCCACGAACGCGGCGTAGCCGGCCGAGCTGCCGGACGGCACGGTGGTCAGGTACAGGTTCTCGGCAAAGCGCCGGAACAGCACTGCACCTGCGCTGTCGAGACGGTCGCTACGGTCCCAGCCGGCCAGCGCAGTGCAGGCGTCTGCGGTCAACACCGGTCCGCCGCTGCCGACCGCGACCGGCAGCAGCTGGCAGAACGGAATCAGCGCATCAAGCCAAAGCTCGGCGGCGTATTGGCGGTCGTTGAACAGCAGGTCCTGCAGCTGTTGGCGTGAAAACGTGGTGCCGGGCAAGCCGTCGCTGCCGGACAGCCGTTCCTCGACCATGACCAGTCCGAGCCGCGTGCGCATGCGGCGTTCGACGCGTTCGTCGCCGATGATGCGTGCGTAGCCTTCCAGCGGTTCCGCCGGATTCGACAGCCAGTAGCTGTCGTTGGAATTGGTTACGTAGTCGTTGCGGAACTGATGCGGCATCCGGGCCGGGCCGATGATGCCCGGCTGTACGGCATCGCCGTCGAGGTCCCAGGCGCAAACGCTGCGCGAGCCGTCCAGCACCGGCAGACCCAGCAGCTCGAAAGTGGCGAGGCCGAGCACGCCGGCGCAGCTGATGGCCTTGGCGTCGGGCACATTGGGCGTGACCGAGATGTCGGCATAGAACGCCTTGCCGGCACTGTCGGCGGCAATGGTGTTGACCCAGGGAATGCCCTGATTGCGCTCCAGCACGGCCAGCAGCTCATCGGTCGACTGCGCCCGGTCGACTTCGACAAAGTGATTCACGAAGCGGAAGTTCTGAGCATTGGCGTCGGCCAGCGCGTAGGCCTGCAGCGGCAGCCACGGGAACAGCGGCAGGCCGAGCACGCTGGTGAACACGGGGCCCCAGCGCGTGGTGTACAGCGTGCGTTCGAGCGTGCTCAGACTACCGTCCCCGTTCAGCGCCTCGACCGTCAGCGGGTACGGCGTCATCGCTTCCGGCATGCCGTCGACCAGATACGAAGTCGGGGCGCCCGGCACCAGCGTCAGCTGATACGGCGTGAAGCGCCACGCGCTGGAGACGGTGTGACTCCACGCCAGATTCTTGGTGTGCCCGATCAGCACCAGCGGCGCGCCGAACAGCGCGGCACCGTTGACGTCGAGCTTGCCCGGAATCGTGAAGTGCACCTGATGAAAACGCTCGGAACCGTCCCAGGGAAAATGCGGATTGCCGAGCAGCATGCCGCGGCCGGTGTCAGTCGCGGCGCCGCCGAGCGCAATTGCATTGCTGCCGATCTTGATGCCGTCCCAGGCCAGGCCCAGTTCACGTGCGACCGTGGCTGGGTCCGGCGCGGCCTTCGCAGTGACGCCAGCCAGCGGTGGCTGTGCGCTGCCGATGCCGTCGATGGCGACGTCGGACGAGGCCAGCAGTGCCAGCTGGTAGAAGCGGCGGTAGACGTCCAGCTCGGTGATCTCGCGCACCCAGGCGGCACCGCGGCAGGTCGGGTCAGGCAGCGCGTCAACGCCGGTGTCGCGCAGATAGCGGTTGTAGCCAGCGACATAGCCGCGCACCAGCTCGTGCACTTCCGGCAGCGGCCCTTGTGGCGGCGGCAAGGTCAGCAGGTGTTCGACCCGACCTTCGGCGATCAGCAGCTTGAAGAAGAAATCGGAGTTCAGATTGTTGTTGGTGGTGCCGTTGCCGGTGAACTCCCAGCTGGCTTCGGGGCCGAAATACTTGCTGCGTTCGCCGTTGACGGTGACATAGCTGTCGGCGATCACACACAGATTGTCTTCGGCAAAGGCATAGCCGTAGCCGTAACCGAGGCCGGCGTAGTCGTCCGCCTTGACGTGGACCACGCCGTAGTCGGTGCGGCGGATCTCGGCCTTCAGCGCGCCCGCTCCATTGATGGTGCCGGGCGGGGTTGAGGTGCCGCAACCGGCCGCCAGCGTGACAAGAGTCAACGCCGCGAGCAGCGGCCATGGGCGAATTGTAAGCATGGATCGGACTCCCCCGATTTTTGAGATTTGGCCGCGTCGCGATCTTCGCCGCGTCGCTGGTATTCGGGATGATGCGGTTCGGCTGTCGGCTTGTCACGGATTTGCCGCGACGCAGGCTCACCCGTTTGTGGCAGGCGCCAGTCGGTTCAGGGCGACTATCGTGAGTCAAAATGCCGCACGTACGGCATGCAGTGCTTCGATTTATCTCTAAACGGACAGACCCATGAGCTCACCGACCGACACCGCGCCGGGACCCGCCGCCGCGCCCAAGCCGACGCGAATCGCGCCGATCGTCACGCCTGACGCCACGTCGTTCTGGGCCGCCGCCGACGAGGAAAAATTCGTCGGGCAGAAGTGCGGTGATTGCGGCAAGTTCACCTTCCCGCCGCGGCCGATGTGTCCGCATTGCCACAGCCTCAAGCGCGAGGAGGTCGAGTTGTCCGGCTACGGCACGGTGCATTCCTGGACGATCCCGCGCCATCCGCATCCGTTCGGCTTCAAGGAAGCGCCGGTGGTGGCGGTGATCCAGCTCGACGAGGGCATCCGCATGGTCTCCAACGTCATCGGCGTCGCGCCGGAAGACGTGAAGATGGACATGGTGGTCGAAGTCACCTTCGATGCAACGATGAACAACCACAAGGTGCCGGTGTTCCGGCCCCGGACGAAATAAATCTGCTGCGCGAGCCGATCCCGCATCTGCGGGGCTCGCCGCACTTCGAGTACGGCTGCGCTCCTCGAAGCGACCTCGGCTCTGCTCACAACGATTTCTTTTCGCCCGTTAGCGCACAACCTAGAGAATGACTATGTCGAGACAGTTCAAAGAAGCCGCGATCGCCGGCATCGGCGCCACCGAATTTTCCAAGGAATCCGGCCGCAGCGAACTGCAGCTGGCCGCCGAATGCTCGCTGGCCGCCTGCGAGGACGCCGGCGTCAATCCGCACGACATCGACGGCATGATCACCTTTACCATCGACAACAGCGACGAGATCGGTCTCGCACGCTGCCTCGGTGTGAAGGATCTGGCGTACACCACGCGCATTCCGGGCGGCGGCGCCGCGGCAGCGGCGACGATCTACCAGGCGATGGCGCTGGTCAACGCCGGCCTGTGCAACAACGTGCTGATCTGGCGCGCGATGAACGAGCGCAGCCAATATCGGTTTGGCCAGAACCCGAACAACATGCAGGGCTACACCGGTGGCCACGGCACCGGCTCGCTACTGTGGTGCATTCCGTACGGCGCGATGACGCCGGCGAGCTGGGGTGCGCTGCAGGGCGCGCGCTACATGCACACCTACGGCATCAGCAACCGCGACCTCGGCTATCTGGCAGTGCAGCAGCGCGCCTACGCCGCGACCAATCCCAAGGCCTGGTTCTACGAGCGTCCGATCACCTTGGAAGATCATCAGAATCCCAAGTGGATCCAGGAGCCATGGCTGCGTCTGCTGGACTGCTGCCAGGAGA
>JBFFJL010000016.1:0-18957 GCA_041555955.1 Nevskiaceae bacterium | reverse complement strand
GTGTCGTCCCCGCCCAAAACATCCCCGGTTGAAAAAACGCATGATTAGAGGCGGTCAGAAAACCGCGTCGGATAAGCCGGCGCGCAAGGCGAGCGGCGACGGCTTTGAGCGCGACCGGACGCTTGGTGCGCGCAACACAACCCGTTCCAATCTACAGCCGCGGCAGACGTCAAAGAGCACGATGCTAAACGCGATGCTGCGGTATCCTGGTCTGACCGACGAGGACCGCGAAGCGATCAGGGCGGCGACGGAAGAGACGTTCGACCTGGCGGTGATGCAAGCGAACCTCGTGCTGCAGACCGCGCTTGTGCACCGCTTCTTGGAGTCGGGCGAGTTGGCGGCGAAGGACGTCGTCGTCGCGCTCGGTAAGATCGGCTCGCAGATCGGGTCCGTGGTGCAGATCGGCACGACGACCGCGACCGCTGTGCCGAGCGAGATCAAGATCACCTGGGGCGACGGCAACCGGCGCACGGCACCGCAGAGCGCGGATCGCCCGGTTCGGCGCGTGGCTGACGCGGTGGCCGGCGATGTCATCGACTGCGACTGAGCCGGCACCTGCTCCACCGCCTGCGCCCCCGGTCAAGCGCGAGGTCGACCGGAGCAAGCCGGTGGTCAAGCTCGGCACCAGATGCTGAGGCTAAGTCGCCCGCGGTCTGCGGGCGGGGGTAGCAGTGGCGACAATCGACATTGACCTTGACGCGGCATGGAAGCCATACGATAGGCAGGCGCGGTTCATCTTTGGCACCTCGCTTTTCTCGCTGTTCCTTGGCGGTGTCGGCAGCGGCAAGAGTCACGCGCTTTGCTGCTGGGTTCTGGCCCGCGCGTTGCGCAACCCCGGCCAAGTGGGCGCGCTGCTCGGTCGCACGCAGATAGACCTGGCGACGGTGCTGCTGCCGTGCCTTTTTGAGCGGCTGGAAGAGCTGCAAGAACAGAGCGGCGTCAACTGGGTCGTCGACTACGACAAGGGCAACGCCTGCCTGCGGTTGCTCGGCGGCAGCGTGATCTGGTTCCGGCCGTTCAACCGGATCTCCAAACTGCGCGGCCTAACCCTGACGTTCGCCGCCGTGGACGAAGTCGAGTGGTCCGAAGCCGAGCCCGAAGAGATCTGGTCCGTGCTGTCGGGCCGTCTGCGCGGTCAGGGCCCGTGCCCCGGCCTTGGGTTCGCGACGTCGCCCAATGGGCTGAGGGGCATCACAAAGCGATTTGTCGACGCCCAACGCAAGTACCTGGACGCGAAGTCCGCGGGCGACCTGGGGGGCATGGCGGCTTGGGGCAAATACAATGTGACGCTTGCGACCTCGTTCGACAACCCCTACCTGCCGCCGCACTTCTTCGATTCGCTCAAGTCGATGTCGGCCCGACGCTACCAGCAAGAGGTCGAGGGCAAAGTCTTGCGTCCGCTGCACACGGTCCTATCGCTGGAAGGCCGGCACCTGTTGCCGTGGCGCTGGCAAGAGCACGCGGACCTGCCGCGCGCTTACGGCGTCGACTGGGGCACGCAGGACCACCACGTTGCGGTGATGATCCAGGCGCTGCCCGACGGTCGATGGGTTGTCGCGGACGAACTGGTCTGCGACGGGCTGCCGCGCGGCCAGTTCCAGGACCGGCTGCAATCGTGGATTCGCAACCACGGCCGAGCCGACCCCGTCGCGATCTGCGCCGACCGAGCGGTGCCGACCGAGAACCAGGAGCTTGCTCGCGCGTTCCGAAAGACGCCGATCCAGTGGATGGAGTCGCGCGAAGAGCAGCAGGTCACACGCGGCATCGAGGCGATCCGCGACTTGCTTGACCCGCACGAAGCAGCGCCGCTGTTGCTGTTTGCGATGTCTTTGCGGCAGACGTTTGAAGGCGCGACGGCACCGATCGTTCCTGCCATGCGCGGCTACTGCTACCACCTCGACGCCGACGGCGCGCCCACCAACCGACCGAAAAAAGACAACATCCACGACCACGCGATTGACGCATTGCGTTACGTCGTGGTCGGCGCGTCACGCTACCCGGCGCTGTCTGCGGGTCGGTCGCGGGTGATCCCGTTCCGACCGGAGCGACCAGCAGCGCATTACACGCAAGGCCAAAGCGGACGGCAGGTTGCATAGCAGCGATCGAGGGCGTACACTTGACGTGGAGGCTTGCCCGTGGCTCTGTTCTCGCTTGCTACCGTCACCTCGCAAAACGTCGGGCAGTTGCGCGACCGCAGCCGCCAGTTGGACGAGTTGGCCCGCGGGGACTTCGCGAGCATCCCGGCTGAACTGGCCCGCCTGCTGCCTCGCACCCAAGACGCACAGACCCGTGCGCTTCCGTTCGCGCAGCGGTACGTCGCCGAGTTGTCCGGGCTTTACATGCGCCCAAGCGCCCGCCGGTTTGTCGCCGCCGGCATCAGCGACGCCGCCTGGCAGAAGATGACCGCCGTGTACGAGGGCAGCCGCATCGACCGGGCGCTTGACCGGATTGAGCGGGCGGTATGGGTGCAGAACACGGTTTACGCGATGGTGTTGCCGCGCGGCCTGGGTGGCGTGCATGTGGTGCCGGTGCTGCCGTGGCAGGTAGGCCCGACGGTGTCTGACACCCTGGCTGCAGACCGGCCGGATGGTTGGTCAAGCGTGGAGATTGCGATCCCGGCCACGGTGACCGAGGGCGTCACGACCTGGGGCAAGGTCACGCTCACGCCGACCGAGGCGTGGCGCGAGGCCAACGGCAAGAAGGAAGGCATCTACGCCGCCGACGGGTCGCATCCGTTTGGCGCGATCCCGCTGGTGATGCTGCAGCGCGAATCGGCCGCGGCCGGCGATGTGTTCGCCCCGCTCAACGAAGCCGTGCGCAACCTGCAGATCGCCTTGTGCCTGCACGAAGCCGACACCGAGTTGCTGGTGCGTCACTGCAGTTGGCCGCAAAAAACCATCAGCGGCGCGCAGGTTGCGCAGCAGGTCGAAGAGATTGCGCTTGGGCCTGACAAGGTCTTTGCGCTGCCCGCCACCGGCGACCCGTCGGCCGCGCCGCCACGCCTGGAGATCGTTCAGGGGCAGCTGCCGTTGGCAGAGCTGAGCAACTGGATCGAGGGCCGCATCAAACTGTACTGCGCGCTGCTCGGCATCGACCCGTCGGCGTTCTTGCGCATCAACACGGCCGTAACCGCGAGCGCGCGGCTGTTCAGTTGGCAGGTCCGCAAAGAACAGATCGACCGGCTAAAGCCGCCGTTTGAACGGTTCGAAACGGAGCTTGCCCGCATGGTCGCCGCCGTGCTGAACCAGACCGGCGCCGTGCAGATCCCGGCCGATGTCCAGGTTGTGATGCGATGGCAAGACTCAATGCCATCATTCGATCCGCAGTCAGAGGCGGTGGCACTGGAAAGTGAGACCAAACTGGGGCTGACTTCGCCGGTGGAGCGGTTGGCGCAGCGGGCAGGCTTGTCCAGGTCGGAGGCGATGGCGCGGGTCAAGCAGAACCTGGCTGACAGTCAGGAACTCGGCGTGCTGCCTGCCGCTGTGGTGGTGGCTGAAAATGTTGGCGATGGCGTGGAGGTCGCAGCAAACACGGTTCAGGACACTGCGCTGAACGGCGCGCAGGTCGCGAGCCTTTTAGAGATTATTCAATTGGTTACAGTTGGCGGCATTGCGCCCGCAGCGGCGATCGCGCTTATCGAGTCGGCGTTCCCCATGCTTGACCCGTCGGTGGTAGCCGGGATGGTCAACCGCAGCGCGAGTTTTACGCCATCACAAGTAGCGCCGGCGGCAGCATGATCACGGTCAAGGTGAGCAAACTGACGCTTGCCGACCCGGCGAAACTGCGGGCCGTCGCCAAGCCGCTCGCGTTGGCCCGCGTCATGGCCGAGTCGGTGTACGAGCGGGTGGCGATCCACGGCAAGCCGGCGACCGCGCCCAAGCCCTACGCAGAGCACGCAGTTTCGAGTCGCCGCATCACTACGCGCACAGCAACCGGCACCAAGACCAAGGCCGGGTACGCCGTGACGCAGGCGTATGCAGGTGCCGCTGGCGTTGACAAGCAGAACTGGAATTCGTCGGCAGACTTCCACCGCGCCGCCGGCACGCAGCCTGGGACATACCGCGTCACCGGCCGCATGTGGCAGGGGCTACAGGTCCGCAACTTCGGCAACGGCGCCGTGATCGAGTTTGCCGGCGTGTCGCTGGGGTCATCGTCCGCGCCGCGGGTGGCCTGGCAGCGCATCGACGGCAAGAGCCAGCCGCGCCGCAACGCCAAGGGCGAAGTCGTAGTGCGCAAACCCAAGAACGTGCGCAATTGGGAGAAGGCCGGCGTGGTGTTTCGGCACAGCCGGGTCAACGTCGTGCAGCCGACCGACTACGAAACACGGGACATGATCGACGGCTTGTCGGGCGCGGTGTTCGACAGCATCAAGATCCTATCCACCGACAGCATTCCGGCCGACGCAAGGCCAGCAACCGCGCTCGCGCGCAAGTTCATGGAGGCACTCGAAAGATGAGCGACACCGTCACCCCGCCGCCTGCGTCGGACACGCAGCCCCCGACCGGCACCGCCACGCCGCAGTTGTCACCCGATCAGGTGGCAGAACTGCTGACCACGGTGTCTGCACTCAAAGCCGAAAACGAGGCAGCCAAAGCCGCAGCCAAAGCCGCTGACGACGCCAAACTGACCGACGCCCAGCGCGCCGAGAAGGAACGCAAGGACTGGCAGGCGCAAGTCGACGCCGACCGCGCCAAGCTCAAGCAGGACCGCCGCGGGCTGGCGCTCGACAAGTTGGGCGTGCTGCCCAAGTTCCAGGCGTTCGCCCCCGATGTGGACCCGACCGAGCCGGCCGGCGCTGCTGCCCTGGAAAAGTGGGCCAAAGACTACCCTGAGATGGTGTCGCGGCCGGCACCGCCTGCGCAGCCGGTCGACGTCCCCGAGGGGTCGATGCTGCACAAGATCTTGACCGGCGCTGCAAAGAGCCCGTTTATGACGACTGACGGCTTTCGCCGTTTGTTGGGGAGGTAGCACATGTCAAAGAAACAAGCGCCTGCCGCAGTCGTCGCCGGCATCCCGAGCGGCTCGCTGGTCATGCCGTCAGAGGCGGACTTTGAGACGGCACCACCGCCGGCATCCGACGACGACCGCCCCGGCCGTGTCGCGGGGCTGGATTACACCGCATGGGCTGCCGCAGTCATCGACCTGAACGCCCCCGCTGACCGCGTAGCCAAGGAGCGTGCGCGCCTACTCCAGAAGGGTTACCGGCAAGCCGGCGGTTCGCCGCTTGTCAGCGGGTGGGCGAACCCAGAGGTTTGGGTGATCCCGCGGGCCAAATACGAGGCGAACCGGGCGGCGCGATTGCAACGGTTGCAAGACGCGGTTGCCAGCGGTAGAATGACGGAGTCCGCGCTCGCGCGCGAGGTCGTGACGCGAGCGTAACGCAGCCCAGCTCCGGCGAGATAGGGGCCACGCAGCCACAGAGCAGCCCGGCGACATAGGGCTTCAGCCGCACGATTGCGGCAGGAGTTCCACGTCATGGCATCCTCGGAAAACGCCCTGCGCATCGTGCAGGCAAGTTTCGCTCAAGGCATCGCCGCCACCGGCAGCAAGGCCGCGAGCGCCGGCCGCATCATTCCCGCTACCGGCGCGGCGACCTTCAAGGTCGGCAACGGCGCTTTCGGCGGCATCGGCGCGACCCTGTCCCGCACCGCGGAGTCGCAGAGCAACAGCGACTGGTTCACTTTTGAGTCGGACCACACGATGCTGCACAAGGTGCTCAAGCACGTCGTGCCCGTCGCGACCACCAAGACCGACTACGCTTTTGAGCAGGCCGGCCTCCAGTTGGCGCAGGCGGCCGTGGCGACCATGGACAAGCTGTTTTTCGACGGCTTGGAGGGGCTGTTTGCCGCCGCTCACCCGCGCGTAGGCGCAGGCGCTGGTCAGGTCGGCAATGCCAAGAAATACCTCGACACCGGCCTTGCGTTCGCGCAGGGCGAAGCTGGCGCGGGCACGCAGGACAACCTGCTGACCTCGGCCCTGTCGGAAGCGGCCCTGAACAGCGCGATCAAGCTGCTGCTTCAGTACCGCAGCGACCGCGGCATCCCGCTGCACCTTGGCACCAACGGCGGCCTGGTCCTGGTCGTCGCGCCCAAAAACGCACAGTTGGCCCACGAGCTTGTGGTGTCGCAGTTGAGCGGCGCGGACATGGCGAGCAACTTCGTCAAGAACCTGGTGTCCGACATCGTGGTCTACCCGCTGACCACCGACGACGACGATTGGTGGCTGATCGACAAGTCCAACGCCCCGGTCGGCATCGCTCTGGAGTCCGACCCCACCGCGCGCATCTCGACCACCACTGACGGCCTGTTCTATGAGATGGTGTCCGAGGTGTCGTGCGTGTTCTTCAAAAGCCCGTATGAGTACGGCATCGTGGGTAGCAACGTCGCGTAAGCGGCGCGCAGGAAGGGTGTCGCCGTGGTCGAGGTCGAGCTCCAATACGACGCCAGCACGCCGGTCAGTCACGCTGACACGGTGGACGGCATCGTACCGACCTCGGCCACGGTGACGCTGTACGGCACCAACGGCACCGCCATCAGTTCCCCGACCGTCACCCTGCCGACGCTGTCGACGACGATTACCGCGGGCACTACCGCCAGCGCGATTGTGGTTGCCAGCGCGGCGGGGATGACGGTCGGCTTGCCGCTTGTCATCACCGACAAGGGCATCCGATACGTCGTCGAGGTCGCCAAGATCGACGGCACCACGATCACCCTTGGCGTCGCGCTGCCGGTCATCCCCGCGAACGGCAGCACGGTCAAGGGCATCAAGATAACCGCGACTGTCACTGCCCCAGGCGTGGCAAACGTCGGAGGCGGGCTGCGGCTGGTGTGGGTGTTCAGCGACGGCACCGATTCGCGGACGGTGTCTTATCCCGCGAGCGTCGTGCGCTGGCAGTGGCAGCCGCCGGTCAGCGCAGAGGACGTCCGCGAGGTCGTTGCCACAAGCTACGGCGACAAGCGCAGCCAGGTCTACTGCTCCAAGGTGGCCGATAGGGTCAACCAAAAGATTCGCGCCGCTATCCTGCGAACCGGGCGTCGCCCGTGGCTGTTCCTGTCCGCGCAGGCATTCACAGAGGCGGCAGACAAGGGCATCCGCTATGCGCTCGCGGAGGACGGCATCTGCCAGAGCGGCGACGTGTACGCGGCGCAGCGGGAGACCCGGTTCGCGTTTGACGACGCGGTGACGGCGGCGCTGACCGCCACCCCCTACGACAAGGACGCCGACGGCACGCTGTCGCCCGCCGAGGTCAAGCCGCTTGGCTGGTCCGTGCAGGTGACGCGATGACCATCGCCGGCCTGCTCGACAGCCTCCGCAGCCGCATCGAGGCGTTGTCACCCGACAGCGTCGCCAACAACGACGACGGGTTCCGCGTCAACATCGGCCTAGAAACCGAGTTGCGCGGCCAGCGGGCGATCTCGCTTGAGGCCACCGCGCCGATCCGCAAATTCGCCGGATCGTTGACGTGCACCGACTGGCAGACGACTGTCACGGTGCGGTCGGTCTATCGCGACACGCCCGCAGAGGGCGACGACGCGGGCGCATACGAGCGGTGCCTGCTTGACGCCGAGACCATCCTTGCCGACCTGTACACCTGGGCGACGACGACGAGCGGCATTCTTACGATCGACCCGCAAGAGGCGCAGCCGGCGAGTGACGGCCAGGGCGCGATCATTCTGGACCGGACCATCAATCTGACCTACGAACGGAGCTGACGTCATGGCTTACTGGCAATACCACTCGCTCAAGGCTGCCCCGCAAATTAGCGGCTTCGGCACCGCCAACAACACCGACGGCGACTACAAGTCGTTGCTCTGCGAGACCCCGGCGGTCACGTTCGACACGGCGATCGAAGAGTTGGACCTGCTGACCGGCCAGATCGGCGCTGCACCCGAGCGCCTGGTGGGTCGCCGTAGCGGGTCGATCTCGTTCAAGATGCCGTTGGAGGGGCTGAAAAGCGGCTACAACCCCGCCGCAGAAAATCCTGGCTCCCCTGGCGTAGTGCCGCACTGGCTGTGCCTGTTCGGCAACGTCCTGGGGTCGCAGATCGCGCTTTCCGACACCGCGGCGAAGTTTTGGCAGGGAGATCACCTTTCGGTGTCGCAGTACACCGCGGCGGGGGTCGCCTCGGCTACATCGACCGCCATCACGTTCGACGCCCCCGCCGGATCCGACAAGGTGGACGTCGGGCAACTGGTGGCGACCGCCCTGTCCGCTACGTCCACGGTGCCGCAGTTTGGCTTTGCGAAAACCAAGGCCGGACAGGTCGTCACGCTGTTTGAGGCGTCGGGCAACACGGTCAACGACAACGCCGCCAACGTCTACGGCTCGGGCAATGCGTGGCTGTCGTCCGCGCAGCCGTCGCAGTTGCCGCTCACGATGCGCTGGGTGGGCCAACTTGCGGGCGCGCCCGACGACACCGCGTTTTGTTATGTCCTCCAAGACTGCATCTGCGAGGGCGTGACGCTGACCTGGGAAGCGGGCGCAGTGCCGACGGTTGAATTCAGGTTCAAGTTCTACAACTTCAGCATGGACAAGACCAAGGGCGGCCTTGCGACCCCCGACGCATTCCAGCGCACCCCGCAGATCGTCGGGGCCAACAACGGCCGCGCGACCATCGCCGGCACCGTGACCTGCGCGCTTGAATCGTGCACCCTGGAGTACACGCAGGAGATTGCCGAGATCAAGTGCCACAGCGCCACGCAGGGCATCACGAGTGTGACCTTCAAAAGCCCCCGCGTTCGGGCATCCATGCAGATCCTGCACAACAGCGCCGACATCGTCTATGACAGCGCGGGCGGCGCGGGCAACACCGGCAGCCACCAATGGCAGTCGTTCCTGGAGCGCGGTGTGACCAAAAGCGTCGGCGTCTACGTCGGCAGCAACATCGGTCGGCTGTTCGGGTTTTTGATCCCTGCCGGTCAGTTTATCGCCGCCCCCGCCGTATCGCTTCGCGAAGGCGCGGTGCAGTACCAACTGCAACTGGAGGCGTCGACCTACACGGGCGACACCACCGACACCGCGGAGACCTCGGCCAACTCGCCGCTCGATAGCATTTTCCGCGCCGGTTTGGCGTAGGTCGCTCGCCTGCCGCCGTGCTCAGGGGTGACGCGGCGGCAGGCTCTTCACCCCTGCACCCCAGCGTATGTGCAACAATGCCAAGCATCTTTGCTGGGGAGGTCGCGGAATGGAAGCCCACACCCGACGGCCCCGTTTTTCAGTACCGGTCCCTGGACTACTGGACGATCCAGCCCGCGCTTGCGACCGACGACCCCGTCGCCAAGATTCGTTCGGTGCTGTCTGCCGGTCTGATCGCCGTCGATGGCGACGAGGTTGCCGCCAAGCAATTCATCGAGCGCCCCGCGGCCGGGTTGGTCAATCCGCTCTTCGAAGCGATCTGGAAGGCAAGCCTGGGAAACTGGACCGGGGCGGCGCAGTAGTCCGGCACCGCGGCGTCCCGATGACCTTTGCCGCCGCGCTGCCGCTTATGCTGCGGCTGCGGTCGCGGTTGCAACTGTCGGCCATGATGCTGGGGTGTCCGCTGGACGGCACCGCGCACGAGGTCGCCCCGCAAGCCCGCGACGTCGCTGACCTGGACTGGTCCGTCTGCCCGCTGTGCCTGCTGCGCACCGGGCACCTGGACGCGGTCGAATCGCTGGACCGCCTGGCGCGCGTCGCCCCGCTGTCGGGCTGGCCTGACCGCTACGCCCCTTGGGCGGTTCTTGGCGTGCTACACCTGCGCGCCGCGGAGGGTCGGCTGTGAGCGTCGCTGTCGCACAAGTCAAACAAATCATTACCATCCAGGGCGTTGACGCTGCAAGCGATGCGGTCAACAAGGCCAACAACTCGCTCAAGGGTCTGGATGCGCAGGCGCGAAAGACCGGTGCTGCGACGGCGGGGATGGGCGCGACAAGTTCCGCTGCGCTCAAGACGATCCAGGAGAAGGCCGGCGACACCGAGAGCGCGCTGAAAGGCGTCAAGGACTTTGCCGGCACCATCGCGCCGGAGATCAGCGGCATTGGCGATGCGTTTGGCGGCGTCGAAGCGGTGATGCGCCTGCTGCCGGGGCCGATGGGCCTGGTCGCAGTCGGCGTAACGGCTGCTGCCGCTGGCGCTGCCGCATTGTTTGCGCACATGGACAAGGTCGCGGCCAAGGCGCGGCTACTGACGTCCACTGAAGGCGCGCAGCTCGCGAAAAACCTGAACCTTGGATCCGATGCGGCGGCGTCGCTATCGGCCGCGCTTGCCGACCTCGGCAAAGACGGCATCCGGCCGACCGATGCGCTGCTGCAAGAAGTCGCCGCAAACGCAAGGGCGTTGGGAATTGAGCCCGCGGAAGCGGTCGCAAAATTCATCGCCGCATGGAAAGAGGGGCCGGAAGCAATCGCCAAAGTGCAACGCGAGATCGGCAAGGTCAACGCGACCCTGGCGACGGTGCCGGAACTGGCGCGGCGGTTGGGGCTCGACCCGAAAGCGTTGGGGCTTGAGGCGACGGTGTCGGCATCCGACCGCCTGCGCAAGGGCCTGGAAGACGTCGCGAAACTGCGCGCCAACGCATCGGCTGCCGAAGGGCGGTCAGCGTCACTCTACGCGCAGGCGGCGCAAGCCACTGCCGCCCGCCAAGTCGAGCTGCGCCGCGAAGCCGCTGCACAGCAAGACATCGCCGACGGTCTACGCGGGCAGATCGCAAGCGAAGAGCTGGCCGCCAAGTTTCGCGCCGGCAAAGTCGCCGCCGAAAAGTCGTTTGGCGAGGTCGCCAAGCAAACGGCCGACATCGGCGCTCGGGCAGCCGCCGACGCAGAGCTTGCCGGCGACAAGGCGACCGCACACCGCATCCGGCTCAATGCCCTGCAAGAAAGCGCAGAGACTGTTCAGCGCGAGCTTGCCAAGCAGCAAGCCTTGGTCGCCGCCGGCACCGGCAAGGAGGCGAGCGATCGGGTGCGCTCGCTGGACCTGCAACTTCGGCAGATAGCCGCGCAAGAAAAGGCGCTGCTTGACGCCGACGCCGCCGACCGTAAGGCCAAGGCCCGCGAGGCGGCCGACCGTGCCCGCGCCGCCGCGTCTGCCGCCATTGACGCCGCCCTGCGGCTTCGCCGCGCGCAAGCCGACGCGGACGGCCTGCAAACACAGCGGGAGCGACTGGCGCTAATCGACGCGGAGGCCGACAAGGATCGCCGCGCTGTGCAGGCGTCAACGGTCGCAGCCAAGACCAAGGCGACGCTTGTCGCAGCCATCGACCAAGAGGCGGCAAACAAGCGCCGCCAACTGGCCGAACAACTGGGAGCCGAAGAAAGCAAACTCGCGGACGAAAACCGCAAAATCCTGGAGACCCAGGCCGCCCGCGCAGCCGCCATCAGCGCGCAGCTAGCCGACACCCAAACCGCCAACGCCCGCAACGCCGCCGCGAGCATGGCTGACCGCCTGCGCGAGTTGGGCGACGTCGACGGCGCGATCCTGGTCCAGCGACGGCAGGCGCACGCCGACTACGCCGTCGAGGTCGCCAAGATCGACCGGGAGATTGCGGCCAGCGGCGAAGGGCTGAACGCGGCCAGCGCAGAGTTTGCAGACCTGCAACTGGTCCGCGAACAGCGCCTACTGGCGGCCAAGCAGACGCTCGCCGAACAGCAACGCCGCCTAGACGCCGAGACGCAAGCCCGGTTCCGCGAGGGCATCGCCCTATCCGCAGAGGCCATCAAGGGCCCCGCCGCGCTCATTGGCCGACTGGGCGAAGAGAACCAAAAGCTTGCGCAGGGGCTGAACACCGCCGCGGACGCCATCGCCAACGTCTCGCGCCAATGGAAGGGGCTCAAGCAGTCCGCGCCTGACGCCATCAGCGCAGCCGGCGCGGTCGCCTCCGCATTCGTCGAGGACGAGCGCGACAAAGCAGCCATTCTCGCAGTCACTGAACTTGCGGCGTCCATCGCGTCCTACGCCACCCAAGACTATGTCGGCGCGGCGGCACACGCGGCATCTGCGGCCCTTTACGCTGGCGTCGCAGGCGGTGTCATCGGCACCGGCAGCAAGGGCGCAAGTGCCGGCGGGGCAGCGGCGGGGCCTGGCGGGTTTGCCGCGCCGGCCACCCAGGGCGGCACCCAGACCGCGACCGTGCAGCAACAGCCCGCAGTTATCGTCAATTTCAACCAACCGCTTGTGACGAAGCAGGAGATCGGCAAAGCTATGAACGGCGCGCTGCGGTCGATCGGCTCGACCGGCTACGCCAAAGCGAAGGGGGTCTAGTGCTCGCGCTGGAGACCATTGACAACTGGGCGTTGTGGGACGCGTCAAGCCCCGCTGGCCTGTACTCAATCATCTGGAACAGCGCGACAAATCGCGTCGAGGACGAACGGGACAAGGCAGCCATCCTCGCGGTCACAGAGCTTGAGGCGTCGATTGCCAGCTACGCCAATCAGGACTACGTCGGCGCGGCGGCACACGCGGCATCGGCGGCGCTGTACGCGGGCGTCGCGGGCGTCGTCATCGGCGGTGGCAACAAGGGCGCGGCCCCCGGCGGCGCGGCTGCGGGTCCAGGCGGGTTCGCATCCCCGCAGCAGACCACCGGCACCGGCACCGCGGCCGTCCAGCAGAAGCCAACCGTCGTGGTCAACTTCAATCAGCCGTTGGTTACCCGCCAAGAGATCGGCAAGGCCATGAACGGCGCGCTCAATTCAATCGGCTCCACCGGAGACGCCAAAGCGAAGGGGGTCTAGTGCTCGCGCTGGAGACCACCGACGACTGGGCCTTCTCGGTCGACATCGACATCGGCGGCGCGGAGACCTACACCAACGCGGTCACTAACGCGATCGACAGCATCTATGCGCTCGTCGTGTGGGCCAACGCCCCGGCGCGCGGGTGGTTCGGGTTGAGCACGTTTTCCTGGACCTGGCAGCGCGATGCGACGACCGGCGGCACGATTTTTGTCCTGTCGGCCAGCGGCTTTGCGTTCACCATTTCAGCGGGCGCGCATGACCGGCTTGGCATTCCCGCCGATGCTGCCGTCAATGAAGTTATTGGCGACCAGCCGGCATCGGGCACATGGGCCCCGATTAGCAAGATCTCGGTCAAAAAGTATATGCGGACGCTGGCGGCGGGCGATGCCAACGCTGGCGGCGCGGTTCGCCCTGGCGTCCCTGGCCTTGGCGCATACCGGCCTGAAGTGTCGGCGGTTGGCACGGCCATTGACGCGGGCCGACTGGCCTCGATCCTGGCAACAGCGAGCAATCCTCGGCGGGCGGTTGTATACCAGCTGCACACTGGCGACTGGATAACGCTGGCGATCGGCACCGTGACCCGGCAGGCGGTCGACACCACGCACTACCGCTACGACATCCAGGCGGGGGCGGTGACGCTGTGAGCGCGCGGATCATGGCCTACTGCTACTCCGAGGGCCCATCGACCGGGTCGACGGCTGCATTGCCGCACAACTCGACCATGGCGGTCATTGAGCAGGCTACCCCCGGCACAACGACCTACGGGCGGCCAACGACGCCCAAACTATTCACCGCGCAGCTCGCCGACATCCAAGCGGTCTGGGACGCGCAGACCCCCGCCGGCCTGTATTCGATCACCTGGGACAGCGCGGCAAACCGCGTCGTGGTCGCGACCACCAACGCCACCAACCACCGGCCGGAAATGGTCGGCAACGGCGAGAACTGGTTTGGGTTTACGCAGGCATTGGCGGGCTGGAATACGTCCTGGACCGGGGCAAGCGCACCGCAAGCCGTGGCACGACTGCTGGGCGTTACCGTCGAGCCCGCAGAGGACTGGGCGCAAGTGGACTTTGCCGAATACCGACACGGGCGCATTGCGTCGATCGGCTGGGGCAATCACCAGGCGCACCAAGTCATCGCCTACTTCAGCGGCGAAAACATCGCCACGATGCAGGCGGGCTACGTCACCGCCGGCCGGGTGCGCATTCATCAGGACGAGACCGACGTGCTACCCTACGCGGCGGCGCACCCCGGCGGCTACGTCGACGGCTGGGTGGTCGCGGCGGGCGACCCGACCGAGGAGGGCGACACGGGCGACCTGTGGAGCCTGCGCATGGTAGTGGCGGTGCCGCGGTGATTTACGACGCCCACAAATATGGCTTTGGCTGCATCTACTGGATCACGGTGTCGGGCGTGCCGGTGGTGTGGATCGAGCGCGTGACCGGCAAGGCGCTGCCCGCAGGCTACACGACCGAGGATGCGTCGCTCGTCATTGACGACAGCGCCGAGGTCGGCATCGAGCAGATCGACCGCGACCGCGGGACTGCGGTGTCGCTGTCGTTCGGGTTCAAGCTGCTGGACACGGCCGAGGCGCGCGACTGGATGCGGCGGTGGTCGGACCAGGCGACGTTGACGACGACGCTAACGGTGGGCGGCGCAGTCGCCACGGTGGACAGCACAACCGGGTGGCCAGGCGCGGGCGCGTTTTATGCCGGCCTAGAGCGCATCACATACACCGGCACCACCGCTACCACGTTTACCGGCTGCACCCGCGGCACCGCCGGCAGCCTCGCCTACGAGCACAAGCCAGGCACCACCGCGCAGATCATCACCGACCGCCCCCGGTTCTGGCGCGGCCGGGAGGTGGTACTGTGGGCGACCCCGGTGGACGCGTCGGGATACGTCGCCGGTTCCAACCTGACCGACGACGC
This sequence comes from Nevskiaceae bacterium, assembly GCA_041555955.1. Lineage (GTDB taxonomy): Bacteria > Pseudomonadota > Gammaproteobacteria > Nevskiales > Nevskiaceae > Solimonas. Next base: position 4,322 of record JBFFJL010000016.1, on the reverse strand, counting down.
TGTTCAGGTCTGGCGCGGGCGAATCGAGGCGGGCCCCGACCGTGACGTTGACGGATTCGTGTTTCAGGCGCAGTCGCTGGATCGTGTGCTCGACCAGCCGTTGGCGACGCAGGTCACGGGCACCGTGGCCGACACATCGGTCAAATACGCGGCCAAACCGGGCACGCAGATCACGGTGTCGATCGAGGCTTACGACGCAGCCGGTGTCCAACAGTGGGCCTATGTGCTGGAGATGTTGCCGTTTGCAGCGTACACCGCAGGCGACATGCTAAGTGCGGACGCGATGCGCGAACTAATTATTGCGGCGTGGGATAACGCGGTGACGGCCGCAGGAGCGAACGCGAATCTTAGTTCGATGCGGTTCTACAAGGACAAGACGATCTACACGACGCAGGTCAAGTATCTTGCAGACGCAGCGATCAACAAGATCGCGCAGTTTGTGCAGATCAACGGCACCGACGTCACGTCGCTCAAAGACCCGATCCTGTCGGGCACGCTGACCGAGATTTGGATCGACCTGTGGAAATCGGCGGGCGACCCGTCGGTGCCGTGGTCGGTTGCGGAGCCGGCGGGCTTGAACTCGCTGACCGTGCACGTTGACGAGGGCGACCCCGCAGATGTGCCGACGACGGGCATGGTTTGGCTGGGCGGCAACGGGGTCAAATACTCGTTTGTGTACCAGTACGCGGCGACGGATGGCTTTGAGCTTTACCTTGGCGGCGTCATCCAGGGCGGCTACGGCACCGCGCCCAAACTGACGCCAGCGCAGGCGGTCGGCATGACCGCGACGGTGCAGTTGGTCACTGCCGGCAGTTTCCCGACGCTCATGCTTACGACGTTGGAGAACAGCGGCACGGGCCAGCGCGGCACCTATGACACCGGCCCGCGCGGCAAGGGCTACGGCATCGACGACAGCGCGATCGACGAGGATAGTTTCCTTTCCGCAGCCGCGCCGCTCGGGTCGATGACCGGCACGCTGATCGCGGACGGCAGTAGCTTCTCTGAGCGCCTGGGCGGTGCGCTTGGTCTGTTCCGGATGGCGGTCGCCTGCCGACCCGACACCTCCGCGACCTATCGGGCGCTCAAGCTCACGCTCGTCCACACATCGCCATTCGGCGCAGGGTGGACCACGACGATCGTTGACGCCGACCTACTGTCGCACGAAGGCGACCCGGTGGTGTCCGTGCGGCGCGCGGACAGCGCAAACACGGTCAAGGTGCTGCGCAAGGTTGGCGACAGCGAGGACGTGTTGACCGCGACCGACCGCGATCAGGTCGACGCCGTGGGCAGCCGCGAGGCGACGTACATGGTACCGGCCGACGACCGGGAGACCCTGTTTGCGGCGGCGCTGCCGGCCATTGCATCGCACTTCGCGTCGGACCAGACTGCGCAAGCGGTCGAAGTCCGCGTACCGCCTTGGGTGCTAGCCGAGGTGGGCGACATCGTTGAATTTGTGACGACGCATCCGGCGGTCTGGACCTGGAACACATCGCCGGGGCAAGTCGGCTACGACGGCCCTGCCCGTGTCGTCGGCAAGCGAATGAACCTCAAGACCTCGCAGGTCACGTTGACGCTGCTCATTGGCGGTGGGGTCAAGGTGCGGGCGCTGTCGCCAGCCGCGGAGGTCCAGGCGTTTGACGTTGCTGCGGCCCCGACCAGGATCGATGTGCCGCTGAAGTATCTGTCGCATTTTGCGCAGTCCATCACCGAGGCTGGCGGCCCCGTCAAAGTGCTGCACTACTACCGCATCGGCCCTGAGAGCGACATCGAGGGCTATACGATCTCTGCCGCAGCTGAGAACGCAGGACTATGCCGCCTGACGGTGTCGGCCATCACAGGCGCGCCGGTCTTGAGCCTGGCAAGCGAAAGTTACCTGACGCTGCCGACGGTTGGCGGCGGCGACCTGACGGCGTATCAGGCGACCTTCGCGCACATCGACGACGGGACGCAGTGGGGGTGAAATGGCGATTGTGACCCCAGCAGGCGTTGGCATCGTGCCGCAGTGGCAGATGCTGTTGCCGCAAATGGTCGCGCAACCGCTGCAAACCGCGCTGCGCAACCTCAACTATTTGCACAAGTACCACCAACCGGCGCTTGTGACCGCGTGCGTGACGTCCGACCCGTTGTTGACGCGGGCCAGCGAATACCATGTGCCGATCATCCCGTCGGCCGATGGGCTGCGGTACACGTTTGAGACTCGCTTTGTGTGCAGCAACGCGACGCAGACAGTCAACGTGTCGCTGGACTACTGCACGACATACGCGGGCGGCGCGACGGTGTGGACGAACCTGACCGCTAACAATGTCATTACCGGCGGCGCGGGCACGCTGACCACCCGCACCGACGCGAACCTGACGATCCCCGCGACAGCTGTGGCGCTGCGGTGGACGCTGACCGCGCCCGGTGCCGGCAGTCGTACCGACCACCACCTGCTGTGCTACCCGACACCGAGCGACGCGACCGCGACGGCCTACGCCTCCGGGTTCCGCTGTTTCGACGACGGGCTGTTTCTGGACGCGGACGACGCCCCGGTGCACACCGAATGGCTGAACCGCTGCAAGTCGAGCGCATCGGCGGTCCTCCGCGACCGCAAGCAAATGGCTTTCTCGTTCGTGCAGGAGTACCGCACCGACCCGCGCATCATCCGCAGCGGCGCGACTGCGATTTACTCGGCCCGCCCGATTGGCCGCGCGTTCTTCCCCAACCAGGCGGCGACAGCGACCCTCGATGTGCGCGTCATCGCGGGCGTGTCGGCGGGCACGACTGCGGGTCTGGTGTCGCTGGCGCAGGTCGGCGGGGCAAAGACAGCGTTTGCGGCGTCCGGCAACATCGAGAGCGGCACGCTCGTTGTGCAGTTCGACGGCAAAGGGTTGCTGACCGGAGCGGACTTGCAGTTTAGCTTTGGCAACACGGCCGGCAACACTACCCGGCCGTTTGCCATCGTCGCTTTCTACACACCCGGGACTTGAAAATGCGCCTACCTGTCGCCCGCAACTGGAAAGCCCAAAGCATGACCGCGTCCATCACCGAGGACGCGACACCTCCCGCGGCGGCCGCGCTGTTGCTGCAAAGCATCGCCTGGCCGGAAGATGCGGCGCTGACCCCTTACGTCGGGTGTGCGCATGTCTTTGATGGGCTGACGTCCACCTACCTTCAGACCCGATACCTGGGCGTCGTTGTCGCCCCCGGTGCCGAGCACGCCCGCGCTGCCCTTGGATCATCGTGGTATGTCTGGGGCGTCATCGGCATCCCGTCCGCACCCTACCTGCACACCATCGTCACGACGGCATCCGGCGCGGCGGCTGCGGATGTGATCAAAGCCGATGCGGCAACGCCCCTGCAAAAGGGCAGCGGTGCCGCCACGTTTTCATCGGAGTCTGGCGTCGTGCTGTCGAGCGACGAGAAGGACGACGCGCCCGCGACAAGCAAGCGTCGTCGCATCGAACTGCAAACGCTGTCGGCTCCGTATGTCGAACCAATGAAAGTGACTGAGTGCTCGTCATTCTCGGTCGCGGTGTCGCACCAGGTCGCAGACTTGGAATTGTTGTAGCCGTAGCGTACACTAGCCGCGTACGCGGCTAACAAGACCCGCGTAAAGGCAGGCAAGCATGGGAAAGTACTACCGCGGCGGCAAACTTCGCAGCGCCGACACCTTTACCTTCAACGGCATCCGCACGCTTGCAGGCGCGACCGCAGAGCAGATCTGGGGCGGCGCGGCAACCTCGCGGCCTAGTGCCGGCGGCGTCCAACTGGTGATACCGTTGCGGTGGCGGTTCCCGGCCTGGGTGCTGGTGTCGGGCTTGTGGGGGCGCGGGTGTCGGCGGCAAATACGCTTGCGCTGACCTTTGGCAACTTTACCGCTGGCGCGCTTGCCCCACCGGCGGGCGTGTACCGCGTGATCGCTTGGAGGTCGTGATGCCTGACCCGGAAACTTGGCGCTGGCTTATCGGCGGTGGTCTTGGCGCGCTGACACTGGGCGTTGGTTGGCTTGTCCGCGCGGCTTGGCAGGCGGGGCAGACGCTCGCCCGCATCGAGGCGCGGCTGGGGTCGCACGGCGAGACACTGTCTGACCACGCCGACCGCATTTTGGCGGTCGAGGCCAGCGTGAACATGCACAGCGGACAACTGAAGGTGGCAACATGAACCCGCACTTTTACGGCCTGCAAGTCTGCGGCTTCCTTCCAACCAGCATCACCAGCCCCGACGCCAGCAACGCGATCCGCGACTGGCAAGAGGCGCACGGGCTTGTGGCCGATGGCGTCATCGGGCCTGTGACGGCTGACGCCATGCACGTTGACGCCTGCGAGCGGTTGGGGGTCGCG
>JBFFJL010000015.1:0-19043 GCA_041555955.1 Nevskiaceae bacterium | reverse complement strand
GCTCCGCAACATCACCAACCATCTTGATGCTCGACCACAGACCAAGGTCATCCTTGTCGCTCTCGGCCGTGGAATCGATTTCCTGGTTGACGGACAGCAGGATGATCGCGGGAACTCCTACGATGCGCTGGTCGACCCCCTGATGCTGCGCGGCGTCGAATTCCGCGTCTGCAACAACTCGCTGCTGGGGCGCCATGTCGAACCCGGCGCCCTGCTGCCGGACGTACAGGTGGTGCCGTCAGGCGTTGCCGAAGTCGCGCGGCTGCAACTGCAGGAGGGCTACGCCTACATCAAGCCCTGAACGGCACCTCGCACTGATCGCACGCCTGCCGGCCACCGCATGCTGCGGTAGCCGGAGGCGTGATCACATCAGCATCAGAAGTTGAAGCTCTTGTCCTTGCCGCCACCCGCAACCTTGCGCAGCAGATCCTCGATCGCGCCGGGACTCGACATCAGCTTGCCGAACGTCACCATCGTCAAGTCCGGATGCCAGACCGCCATGCGGAAGCGCATGTGCAAGGCAACCACATCCTTGCCATCAACCATCAACTGGTAAGGCAGGTAGGCGGTGGTCTTGATATCGAATTTCTCATCGACCACGTCCTTCATGATGTGCTGATCGTTGGCGGCCTGATCCTTGACGCCGGCACGCGAGATCCCGAACACCGTCTGCTGCTTGCCTGGAATATCAATGCGATAAACCTTGGCGGCACCGCCAACCTGCTTGGCCAGATTGTCTTCGACCGCCTTCACAGCATCCTCGTAGCTGGCGTGACTTCCCAGCTTGTAGAAGTCATCGAAGTGCTCCATGCCCAGCATGTAGTTGAAACCGCGCAGATCGTCCGGCTCGCGGCCCTTTTCGGTGCCGTACATTTTGACCTGACCCAAGGCGTCCTTGAGCTTCGCGCTGACGCCCGACAGGTCCGCACTGAGGCGGTACGCCGCCGCGACATAGGCCGGATTCAGATAGCTGACCTGAATCTTGCCGCCGGCCTCGGTCAATGCGACATGCTCAGCCGCGGCAAATCCGCCACGCGCGTCACCCGCCGCGGCCTGCAGCAACTCCGGGCTGGTGACAGCAATCACCTGCGCGCCCCCATAAGGGCTGAATTCGCCGATCAACTCAAACCCCGCCGCAGCCAGCTTGCCCTTGACCTCATCAAGCTGCGCCGCCATCGCACCGTCTGCGGTCGACGCCAACACATAGGGCTGGATCGGTTCCGCCCAGGCAACAGGTGCCATCAGCATGCCCGCCCCCAGCAACAGCCCCAGACCTGCACCCGCGCGTTTTTCTTGAATGTTCACTGTGCTCTCCTCCAGTACATGGCCCGCCACACGAACCGCTGCGCGCTCGTTAGAAGCTGTAACTGATCCCGATGACCGCCTCCCACTGATGCATGTCCAGCGACAGATCCTGATCCTGAGGATCCGAGCCGAACGCATCGGCCGTGCTGCCCCCGAATCCGATCAGATCGATCACGGTGGCGTCGGTATTGCTCAACGGATTCTTACCGCGAACTGGATTGTCTTCGGCGTACATGAGCGACAGATCAAAGCCCAGCGAGCTCGACATTTGATACGATACGCCAGCGGTGTAGTGCTTCTCGATGACCGCTGGCGCCAGCACATTGAACAGCACTTCGCTGCTCGGAATCGGCTGATTGGTGATGCTGTAGCCGAGGCGGAACTTGAAGCTGGCAAACTTCAGCTGATAGCCGAACTTATAGACGTCCATGTCCTCCCAGCCGAATCCCGGCCCACTGGAGGAACCGAGGCAGGCGTCGGGATTCTTTTCTGGCGCCGTGATCAAGGCACCAAACAGTGGATTCTCAGCGAGAAAATCCCCCAGCAGAACGGGCATCGCGCACTCATTGACGAAGCGGTTGGGATTCAGGGGATTTCCAACTGAATTGATCTCGCTGTAGTTGATCCGCTGCCAGTCGATCGCAAGCCGCTGGTTTTCGCTGATATGCGCCGAGATGCCGACATTCCACGACGACGGAATGTCGAAATCGCCCTCGCCCGCGAACAGCCCCTTGTACTTCTTGAATTCCGACATGTAGATCCGTGTCTGATAAGACGCGCCGATTCCGAAACCAGAAATCGCTCCCGTCAGAAATCCGATACGTCCACCAAACCCGTACGAAGTGTCGTAGCCATTATCCGAGACGCTGTCAGGATCGTTCGAGAATCGCGCGAACGCTCTCAGTCCATCCGCACGGAAGCGCTGTCCCGCGACGATCGGCGAAATTCCCACCGAGGTGCGATCGCCAACCTTGCGTGAATAGAACGGCGCGATGAACAACTGGATCAGATCGACGCCCGCCGTCTTGTCTCCGTATCCGCACAGGTGCGCCTGATCCTCGGCACCTTCGACCGGCTGCCCTCCGCCGAACGTGCCGTAGCACTGAGTTTCGAAGTTGATATCCAGCAACAGCGTCGTCGGATCCTGCATCGCCAGGCCCTGGGCAAAGCGCGCGGTGTTGCCGTGATACTCGGTGTTCATGCCGCCATTGCCGTACATCGCGAAACCCCAGCTCTGCACGTCATCGATTTCCCAATTTACGGCGATCCCCGGGATGTAATACAGATCATTGTCGCTTCGGATCGTTTTGGGGTCGATCGTGAACACGCTCTGTTGCGCGTCGGGTCCACGCTCAGTGGCCGTGTAGTCGCGCACTGGCGCAAACACGCCCAGATTGAAATCGAAGCGATTGCCTACCCACGCAGCCCCGCCCGGATTGATCGTCGAGATCAGCGCATCTTCAACCAGCGCCGTACCAGCACCACCCATCGCCGCCTGCGACGCGCTGTACCCGTGCGCGAAATACCCATTGGTCGCAGCTGCCGGCCCGCATATAGCCAATGAAGCGACCGAACCCAGAATGCATCGCCTGAACAGCAGGGTGCCCGCGGATCTGCGCGGGAATTCCGCAGGCACTGCCCCCTCACCGCCCGTTCCATTCCCAATGTCACGCCACATGCTCGACCCTCCTCGAAGCTGATATCGATCCGCGCACGATCCCTCGGCACGCGCACTCCCTATTCGATGCAGATGCTCACGCCGCAGGTCATGCCCGCGACGACGAACATCGCACGACCCTGCGGAACAAAGGGAAAGAATCATGATGATGCTCGGAGAATGCAAACACGCCATGCATCCGCCCTTCGGCAGGCACAGCGAAGATTCCCCGAACTGCCTGGATGAATGCGGATCGGTCATGTTCCGCGCCGCCAAACGCGCAGCCACTGACAGCGTCGCACCGATCGCACCCCATCATCACCGCTCTCCTCTTCGCATCATGCGTCGGCGGGTACTGCCGTAAAGGGTCAGCCCAACCTTATTTTTCAAAGCGCCGACGCTGGATCCCCAGCCGTCGATCTATCGCCCGATGTAATGGAGCAGACGCTACCGTGTAGAGTATCCACGGTCAAGCGAGCCCGTCGTCGCTGCGCATGCACAGCAACGTCAGATCACTGACTGGAGTCGACTTCGGAGGAGGACGCAGCGCGCTGACACGTTGCGCGTGTAGAACCCGTGTCTCGCTACCAGCTTTCGCCGAGCGGTCGCGTGAAGGTGTACTGGGCCGGCTCGACGACCAGCTTCTTGGCCGGCGTGCTGAAATCCATCTGCGCCAGCGCAATCGGCAGTTGCAGCACGTACAAGCCTGCGCCCGCGACGGTAACGACCAAACTCAGTGGCCTGACGACAACCAAGTCAAATGCCATCGCAGGTGCTGACGGCGTATCGTCGACCACCACGTTTGGAGACTGCGCATTGGCTGCGAAAGCCGAAACGGCGATCGCCGCCGCTGCCGCAAGAGCCGTGATCTTCTTCATGGCGCATTCTTCTACACTGGAACAGTGTTCCGAGCCTAGGCCCGAACGGGCATACTGTCAACGTTAAATAACGCCCGCAAGTCATTGGGATGAAGGCAATTTACCATCCGGCTGATCCAGTCGAAGCAGAGATCTTGCTGGCCTATCTGGCCGCGCACGGGATTGACGCCAGCATTTTCGGGGCCGGTCTGTGGAGCGCACGCGGGGAACTGCCGGCTGATCCGGGCACGCGTCTGGTGTTGCGCGACGAGCGTGATACCGAACAGGCGACCCAGCTACTGCAGCGCTACGAGCGGCATCGCCACGCCCACGGCGTCTGGCTGTGTCACTGCGGCGAGCAATCGCCGATCACGTTCGAAACCTGCTGGGCCTGCGGCAGCGATCGCCCGATGCCGGATCAATGATGCATATCGCGCTCTACCAACCTGAGATTCCGCCGAACACAGGCAACATCATTCGTCTGTGCGCCAACGCCGGCGCACAGCTGCATCTGATCCACCCACTCGGATTCCGCCTCGACGAGAGCTCGGTGCGGCGTGCCGGCCTCGACTATCACAGTCTGGTCAACATCCGGCAGCACCCGCACTGGAGCGATCTGACCGCGTCGCTACCGCATTCGAGGATCTTCGCGTTCACCACCCGCGGCACGCAGCGATATGACCAGGTGCGCTACCGGGATGACGACGTCCTGCTGTTCGGCCCCGAAACCCGCGGCCTTCCGCCCGAAGTCCTGCAGTCACTGCCAACAACACAATGGCTGCGGCTGCCGATGGCGCCCGCGAATCGCAGCGTCAATCTGTCAAATACCGTTGCCATCGCGCTATATGAGGCCTGGCGTCAGCAGGACTTTCCCGGTGCGATCGATCCGCAACAGCAGAACGTCGAATCCTCCTAATCGAGCTCATGCTTGGCCGGACGCGTCGCCAGTGCATGCACCGCCTCGATCGCGGTCATCCTGCCGTCGAGCACCGCACAAACCGCCTCGGTGATCGGCATCTCGATACCGAGACGCTCGGCCAAACGTGACACTTCCGGCGCCGCACGCACGCCTTCGACCACCTGCCGGATTTCACGTGTCGCGTCGTCGACTGATCTGCCTTGCGCCAGCAGCAACCCCATGCGCCGGTTTCTGGACTGGTTGTCGGTGCAGGTCAGAACCAGATCGCCCATCCCGGCCAGACCCATTAGCGTTTCGGCCTGGGCGCCCAGCGCATCAGCCAGGCGCATGATTTCCGCCATGCCGCGCGTGATCAGCGCCGCCCGCGTGTTGGCCCCGAGCCCCAGGCCGTCAGCGATGCCGACGCCAATCGCCATGACGTTCTTTGCCGCACCGCCGATTTCGACGCCCGGGAGATCGCTGCTCCAGTACGCCCGGAAGCCATCGCCATGGAGGTGTCTGGCCATTTTCTCGGCAAAGCCTTCATCCACCGAAGCAATCGTCACTGCCGTTGGCATGCCCAGCGCAAGTTCCTTGGCGAACGTCGGGCCGGAAATCACCGCCAGCGCAATATCGTCGCCGAGCTCCTGCTGGATGACCTCGTGAATCAACAGGCTGGTCTGCGGTTCGAGGCCCTTGCACGCGGTGGCGAGCCCCTGCCCTGGGCGCAGTAGCGGACGCAGGGCCTGCAGGGTCTGACGCAGGGCGTATGACGGCGTTGCGATCAGCAAATCATCCGATGCAGCGACGGTCGCGGCCAGATCGGCGGTGACGTCCAGCTTCGCCGGCAATGGACAATCCGGCAGATACTGGACGTTACACCGATCGGCCTGCATCGCTTCGGCACGTTCAACATCACGGCCCCACAGCACCGTCGGCGCACCGCGACGCGCCAGCTGGATCGCCAGCGCTGTACCGAACGATCCTGCACCCAGCACTCCAACCGCGTAGCTCATCGGCTTCTCCGGTTAGCCTGCAGGGACGGTCGATCGGTCATTCAAAGCCCGCTCAGTGCGCGGTTGCGCCACCGCTGGCCGGCGTCGCAGCCTGCTGCTCGCGTGCGCGCTTGAGGTGGTCCAGATACAAAGCGTCGAAGTTCAGCGGCTGCAACAGCAACTGCGGGAAGCCGGCGCGCTGCACCAGATCAGCGACGGTTTCGCGTGCGAACGGGAAAATCAGATTCGGGCAATACGCGCCAAGAACGGCTTGGCGCTCGGCATCCGTGTTGAACCCCTGCACCAGGACCACACCCGACTGATGCGCTTCAACCAGGAATGCGACATCTTCTTCGAGCTTGGCCGTCACGGTCAGCGACAACGTCACCTGATAGACGTCCTGCTGCAGCGTCTTGACGTCGGTATTGACCTGGACGTCGATCTGCGGCTTCCAGGGGCGCGTGAAAATTTCCGGCGCCAGCGGCACCTCCAGCGATGCGTCACGAACAAAAATCTTCTGCAGCACGACCTGCCGCTGTTCGGGGGCATCCGCAGCAGCGGCCGGCGTGGGAGTGGGAGTCTGGGTTTCGCTCATAGTCCTTGGCTCTTCAAAACGTCAGTCATTCAGTAGGGGATCGAGTTGGCCGCTGCGGTCCAGCGCGTACAGATCGTCGCACCCGCCAACGTGCTGCTCCCCGATAAAAATCTGCGGCACAGTGTGCCGTCCGGTCAGGTCGCGCATTTCTGCACGCTTTTCCGGCGTCTGGTCGACGCGAATCTCTTCAACCGCGACGCCTTTGGATGCCAACAGCCGACGCGCCATCACACAGAACGGGCACATCATGGTGCTGTACATCCGCACCGATTTCACTTTGTCGTCACCGGCAGGTTGGCCGACACCCAGGCACCGATGCCACCGCGCAGCGGATAGACCTCGGCATAGCCATTCTTGCGCAGACGCTCGACCGCACCGGTCGAACTGCTGCCGATCGCGCAATACACCAGCACTGGGCGCGTCTTGTCTTTTGCGACGCGGGTCAGGTGCTCGTCGAGCTTCGCCAGCGGCGCGTTCTGCGCATTGAGCAGGTGACCGCGCTTGAAATCGGCCGGCGTGCGCACGTCCACAATCACCGGCTCGCGGTCATTGATCAGGCGCACCGCCTCGGACACGCTCAGACGCTTTCCGCCGGTCAGCGTACCGTGCAATTCATTGGCGATCAGGGCCAGCACACCGGCGCCAAGGGCGACGAAGTGATAGGGATGGTTACGGATAAATTCGAGGAACTGATCCATCGTGTCCGGTGATTTTCACAAGTGGTTGGGGCGAAGCCACATCAATCCGGTGGCCAAACCGGCTAGCATTATCGCATGAACTACCGGGCGTTCCTGTGCGGCCTGTCTCTGCTCCCCGCAGCCGCGGCGATGGCAGCCTCGGGCGATATCAAGCAAAACCAGGCCTCGCTTGAGCAGATTCGCAGCCGGATTCAGGCACTTTCATCGTCTATCGAGGACGCCCAGTCCGAGCGCGACTCGCTGGCGCGTGACGTGCAGAAAAGCGAACGCCGCGTCGCCGCGCTCGAATCCGAAGTCAAGACGCTCAAACGCCGGGTGGCGGAGCAGCAGAAGCGCATCGACGCAACCCGCGCCGAACGCGCAGAAACCCAGACCAAGCTACAACAGGGCCACGCCACTCTGGCCCAGCAGATGCGCACGGCCTATGTGGTCGGACGGCAGGCTCAAACGCAGCTGCTGCTGAACCAGAGCGACGTACAGCAAGTCGGCAGGATGCTGGTGTATTACGACTATCTGCAGCGCGCGCAGACCAAGGCAATGAGCGAGATCGCGGCACGGATCGATGCCCTCGCCGCGCTGGCGGAACGCATGCAGGCCGAACAGGATCAGTTGCTCGGACTGCAAAAAGAGCAGCAGAACGCACTCGACCAACTGCGCAAGACGCGCAACGAACGCAGCCAGATGCTGGGCAAGCTGAAGCAGCGTATCCGCGACGAGCGGGGCGAGCTCAAGCGCATGCAGGCCGAGGAGAAGTCGGTCCGCGACCTGATCAAACGTCTGCAGGATGCCTTGTCCGATCTGCCCCCGGACGCAAAATTTTCAGACCAGCCGTTCGCCAAGCTGAAGAACAAGCTGCCCTGGCCGGTCCGCGGCAAGCTGATCGCGCGCTTCGGCGACGACAAGGCTGCCGGCAAGCTGAGCTGGAAGGGTCACTGGATCGACGCCAGCGAGGGCACATCGGTCCGTGCCGTCGCCCGCGGTCGCGTGGTCTACGTCGGCTGGCTGCATCGCTATGGCCTGATCGTGCTGCTGGAGCACGAGGGCAGTTATTACACCCTGTACGGCCACGCGCAGTCGACCGCGGTCGCAGTCGGCGACGCAGTCAACGCCGGACAGGTCATCGCCGCTGCCGGCAATACCGGCGGGCATGACCGCTCCGGGGTTTATTTCGAACTACGCAAGGGCACCGAGCCGATCGACCCGAGCCAGTGGCTGGTCCGATAAGCGGCCAATCCGAACCGCCGCGGAACCCCGTGCTTTCCGCACAGTCCTACAGTTGCTATCGTGCCTGCCTGATTCGAGCTTGAACCCAAGATCAAACCCATGTCCCTGAAATACCGTGTTCCGCTGGCGACTGCCGTCGGCGTGTTGGTTGGCGCCTCCATCAGCCTGACCTCGGGCGTCCTGGCTGAAAAGACCAGCACCCCGTCCGAGCTGCCGCTGCAGGAGCTGCAGACCTTTGTCGAAATCCTCAACCGGGTGAAATCCGACTATGTCGAGCCGGTCGAGGACCAGACTCTGCTCGAAAATGCGGTGCGCGGCATGTTGTCCGGCCTGGACCCGCATTCGTCCTACCTCGACAAGAAAGAATTCCGCGACATGAACATCGCGACCACCGGCAAGTTCGGCGGTCTCGGCATCGAAGTGCAGATGCAGGATGGCTTTGTTCGCGTGGTCGCGCCGATCGACGACACGCCAGCGGCCAAGGCGGGCATTCAGTCCGGCGACTTGATCGTCAAGATCGACGAGACCCCGGTCAAGGGCCTGACCCTGAACGATGCGGTATCGAAGATGCGCGGCGAGCCAGGGACCAAGATCAAGCTGACCTTGGTTCGCGACGGCGAAGCGGCGCCCAAGGTGGTGGAGATCGAGCGCGACGTGATCAAGGTCGCCAGCGTGCGTGGCCGCATGCTGGAACCGGGCGTGGCCTACGTGCGTATTTCCAGCTTCACCACCGAGACCGGCCCGGCGCTGGAGAAAACCTTCCACCAGCTGGAAAAGGAAGCGGACGGCAAAATCACTGGTCTGGTGCTGGACCTGCGCAACAATCCCGGCGGCGTGCTGGATGCCGCGGTCAAGGTCAGCGACGACTTCCTGGACGACGGCACCATTGTCACGATCAAGGGCCGCGAAACTGCGTCCGAGCGCTCGTTCAAGGCGACTCGCGGCGACCTGCTCAATGGCAAGCCGATGGTGGTCATGATCAACGGCGGCTCGGCGTCCGCGTCTGAAATCGTTGCCGGCGCGCTGCAGGACCAGAAACGCGGCGTGCTGGTCGGCTCGCGCAGCTTCGGCAAGGGATCGGTGCAGACCATTCTGCCGTTGAGCAACCAGGGCGCCATCAAGCTCACCACGGCCCGCTACTACACACCGTCCGGACGCTCGATCCAGGCCGAAGGCATCGACCCGGACATCAATATCCGTCCGCTGAGGATCGCCGAAAGCGAAACCACGCCGGAGCAGGACAGCTTTGATCCGATTACCGAAGCCAGCCTCGCCAACAGCCTGGCCAACGAAAACGGTGACGCCAGTCATCTCGACGAGGTGGCCAAGAAACGCGAAGAGCTCGAGAAACGTGCCAAGGCCGCGCAGGAGCTCGCACAGAGAGATTATGCGCTGTATGAAGCGCTGAACCTGCTCAAGGGCTTGGTCATCGCTCGGGCCCGGTAAGGGCGGCAGCGGAACTTCAAGGGCCGGGCCGTGCACCGAGAGTCGACGCGTTCTCGGCCGAGGCTGCGCGCAGCCGCAGCCCTGTTGCTGATCTCGGCATTCGGCGCCGCGCGTGCAACTGCGGCGGCGCCACTGGTCAGCATCATCATTGATGACATGGGCAACTCGCTGCAGCAGGGCAGAACGGCCCTGGACCTGCCTGGCGCGGTCGCCTATGCGTTCCTGCCCGGGTCGCCGCACTCCGTGACCCTGGCCGAGCGCGCGTATGCCGCGCACAAGGAGATTCTGGTCCACTTGCCGCTGCAGCCGATGGAAGCTCGCGCACATCCGCTGGCGCTGTCGCTGCAGGCACCCGTCCCCAGCCGCCACGAATCACTGCAACATCTGCTGGCGTCGGTGCCCCACGCCAGTGGCGTCAACAATCACCAGGGCAGCCAGGCCACCGCCAATCTGGGACAGATGCGCTGGCTGATGCGCGAGCTGTCGCTGCACCCGGTGGGGTTCTTCGTCGACAGCCGCACCACCCCGAACAGCGTCGCCTACAGCGTGGCACGCGCCTACGGCATCCCGTCAACACAGCGACAGGTGTTTCTGGATCACGACCCGGATGCGGCCGCCGTCGACCAGCAGTTTTCACGGCTGATCACCTTGGCGCGGCGCAATGGCAGCGCGCTGGCCATCGGTCACCCGCATCCGGCAACCTTGGCGGTGCTGGCGCAACGCCTGCCGCAACTGGCGCAGCAGGGCATCAGCTTGATTGCCCCTTCAGAGTTGATTCGCCGCGTCGAGCGCTCGGTTCCGACCTTCCCGGTGGTCCTGCGCATGAGCCCGGTGCTGGGCCATGCGGAGCAGCGCCCGGACGCGACCAGCGCGGACCGCGCCGCAGCGGCTACTCTGCTCGGCGCAAAGTCTGCCACCCCAGCCACAGCGCGAGCAGTCCCAGCACTTCACTGAGCAGCGGCGCTCCCGCGAACAGCGGCCCCTTGCCGGACACGTAGATCAAGGCCGCACAGAATGCCAACGCGCCCGCCGCAAGCATCTGCAGTTGCCGCCGATTCGACGTCTGCAGCTGAGCACGCAGGCGATCCAGATCCTGTCGACCGACGCCGCCCAGCCCCTGCCCACGCGACAGCTGACGCAGCGCCTGATGCGCCAATTCCGGCAGCGAATCGGCCAAGGTCGGAATATTTGCGCGCATGCGCTCCAGCGCCGCTGCCGGGCCCAGACGCTTGCGCATCCAGTCTTCCATGATCGGCTTGGCCGTCTTCCACAGGTCCAGATCCGGATTGAGCTGACGGCCCAGACCTTCGATCTGCAGCAGGGTCTTCTGCAGCAACACCAGTTGCGGCTGGACCTGGTAGTCGAAACGCCGCGCGATCTGGAACAGGCGCAGCAGAAAGAACCCGAACGAAATGTCCTTCAATGGCCGCTGGAAGATCGGTTCGCAGACGGTGCGGATCGCCGATTCGAATTCTTCGACCCGGGTGCTCGACGGCACCCATTCCGACTCCATGTGCAGTTCGGCAACGCGGCGATAGTCGCGGTTGAAGAAGGCGTAGAAGTTCTCGGCCAGATAGCGCTGGTCAGTCGGTGTCAGCTGGCCAACGATTCCGAAGTCGACTGCGATGTAACTCGGGCGCGCCGGATCCGAGGCATCGACGAAGATGTTGCCGGGATGCATGTCCGCGTGAAAGAAATTGTCGCGGAAGGTCTGCTTGAAAAAGATTTCGACACCGCGCTCGGACAGCGCCCGGAAATCGACGCCGAGCGCACGCAGCGTATCCAGCTCGCGGATTGGCACACCGTAGATGCGCTCCATCACCAGCACCCGGGTGCGGGTGTAGTCCCAGTAGACCATCGGATGGTAGATCAGCTCGGAACCGAGCCAGTTGCGGCGCAGCAGCGCGCAGTTGGCACCCTCGCGCATCAGGTCGAGCTCATCGAGCAGAACCTTCTCGTACTCGGCGACGACCTCACGCGGGCGCAGTCGGCGTGCGTCCGCAGAGAATCGCTGCGCCAGCTGCGCCAGCGTATGCAGCAGTTCGATGTCGTCGGCCATGATGTGCTCGATGCCGGGCCGCAGCACCTTGACCACCACGTCCAGGCCCGGGCTGCCGTCTTCGGCGTCCGGCAGCCGCGCGGTATGCACCTGCGCCACCGACGCCGAGGCCAACGGCACCGGATCGAATGCCGCGAACAGCGCCTCGACCGGCTTGCCCAGCTCGGCCTCGATGATTGCGCGCGCCTGCTCGATCGGGAACGGCGGCACCTGGTCCTGCAGTCGCGCCAGATCGGCCGCGATATCCGGTGGCACCAGATCCGGCCGCGTCGACAAGGCCTGACCAAACTTGATGAACACCGGACCGAGTTCTTCCAGCGCCAGCCGCAGACGCTCACCGCGTGGGCGGCCGTCGCCACGCGGCTTGCCGTCGACAAACTCGCGCAGGCCATAGCGCGCCGCAACCCGACGGATCTGCCAGATTCTGCGCAGGCGGTTGAAGCTGAAGGCAGAGCGGCTCATGCGTTCGGGGTCTCGTCTGCCCGCTGCGGCGGCGTCTCCAGTCGCTGCAGCCGCGCATCGAAACGTTCAACGTCATCGCGCAGCCGGTCTATCTCGTTCATCCAGTCCTCGACATCCGCCGCGCGCGCCAGATCGCGGGTTTCTTCGCGCAGGTATTCGGCGGTATCCAGCCCCAGGGTCGACACTGCACGGCGCCCCCAATCGAACAGACTGCGCAAGCCCTGGGTCGCGCGGTGTGCGGCGGCATCGCCGACAAAGCGCGCGGCGAACTCCTCCGGATCGAATCCCACCCCGGCCAGCACTCGATTGAAGCGCTGCAACAACTCGACATCGCCCTCGACCTGCAGGTCCTGCGGCATGCCGCTCTGCCCCTGCGCCACGGTCCAGGCCAGGCGCATCAGGGCCGGCATGCGTCCGCTGACGCTGACATCCGCTGCCCCGTCCAGCTCACCCCCCACGCGTACGCCGCCCGCGTGAAATTCGATCACGAAGGTCCAATCTGGCGCCTGCGTGTGCAAGACGATCCGGCGACCGGACAACTCTGCGCAGGACGCCAGCGCCGAGGCTTCGAGCCCCAGATAGCGGTTCAGCGCCACTTCCAGCGCAGCACTCAACATCGCCGGCGCATTCATGCCTGGCGCCCCGGCGCGGAGCACCTTGAAATTGCGAGGTCGATCATTCGAGCCGAAATCCGCGATGAACCGCGACGATGCCGCCAGTCAGGTTGTAGACCTGCACGCGCTCCAGCCCTGCGTTCTGCATCATGCCCTTGAGCGTTTCCTGGTCCGGGTGCATGCGGATCGACTCGGCCAGATAGCGATACGAAGCCTCGTCGCCAGCGACCAGCCGGCCCATCATCGGCAGCAGCTTGAACGAATACTGATCGTAGACCTTGCCCAGCCCGGCGTTCAGCGGCTTGGAAAATTCCAGTACCAGCAGGCGTCCGCCCGGCTTCAGGCAGCGCTTCATCGAGCGTAGAGCCGCGTCCTTGTCTGTGACGTTGCGCAGGCCGAAACCGATGGTGATGCAGTCGAAACTGGCGTCGGCGAACGGCAGCTTTTCTGCGTTGGCCTGCGCCAGCGGCACGCCAACCACGCCCTTGTCGAGCAAGCGGCGACGGCCCTCGCCCAGCATCGCAGCGTTGATATCCGACAGCACTGCCAGGCCTTTCGGCCCCACCGCACGGGCGAATTCCCGGGTCAGATCGCCGGTGCCGCCGGCAACATCGAGCACGCGCTCACCCGGCCGCACTCCGGCCAGATCGATGACGAAGCGCTTCCACAGCCGGTGCACGCCCATCGACATCAGGTCGTTCATCAGGTCGTACTTGTTCGCAACCGAGGTGAAGACCCCAGCCACGCGCTGCTGCTTCTCGACGACCGGAACCTCTTCGTAGCCGAAGTGGGTGGTGGCCGATTTCTCTTTGGAGCTCATGGGCGGCACGGTGAAGACATTAGAGGCCCATTGTAGCCCGCCCCACGAGGGGCAGCCGCACTCAGGACTTGGGCGGTGTATACGTCCGCACCAGTGCGGACAGCTTGACCACGTCGCGATCGCGCGACATGCCGTGCTCCGCCAGCCGCTGCTCGTAGCGCGCCCATTGCTCGGCCTGGCGCTCGCCCAGCTGCCGCAGCACCGGCCAGCTGTACAGGCCGGTATCGTGTCCGTCGTCGAACACCAGCTTGACCGCGTAACGGCCGACCGGGACCACTTTTTCGATATTCACTTCGCGCTTGCCGCCGATCAGCATCGGCTCCGGCAGGCCGTGCCCCTGCAACTCGGCGCTGGGCGAGAACACGCGCAGGTACTCGCACGGCAGCAGGTATTGCGTGCCATCAGCCCAGCCCACCTCGAGCGCACGCGCCTTGCGGTGCAGGCGGATCAGCGTGGGTGTGGTACTCGTGTCCATTGCGGGTCAGCCCTGAGTCTGCGGATCGAACTGGCCGGCGCGAAGAAAGTGCAGCGTCTGGCGTTGCACCTCCGGCGCCGACATCAGAAAGGTATGCGTATGCGGCACCTGCAGGAAATCCCGCATGCCCTCGACGCGGGTGCGCGCCACAGCCACCTTGCCATCATCATCCCCGTCGATCAACGCTGAATACAGTGGATTGAGCGAGCGAGTACCGGCGATCACGCCGAGTTCGAAGTCGACCGCACCCAGCCGCTGCGGCAGGCCGTCGTTCCCGGTGCCGAGCTGCAGACCGGCCGGGCCATTGATCCAGCGGAACGGCGCCAGTGGCCCCAGCCGGTCCACCAGTTCACTGCCGCGGTTGGGCGGCGCCAGCATCACCACGCGACCCAGTTGCGGCTGCCGGTGACGCCGCAGGTAGTCGCGCACCAGAATCCCTCCCATCGAATGGGTCACGAAATGCACGCGAGCAGCGGGCACCAGGTCGAGGGACGACAGGCTGGGCACCAGCACCTGATCGACCAGCTGCTCGACCGGCGCGCGCGTCGACGGGTAGTCGAGGTTGACCACCGAATAGCCCTGCCTGCCGAGCATCCGGGCCATTCCCGCCATCGACGCCGAACTGCGCGCCAGGCCGTGCAGCAACACCACCGTATCCTGCGTCTGCGCTGCTGAAGCCGCCGGCACTGCACCGGAGAATCCGGACAACAGCAGCGCCAGCGCGGTCCGCAGCGGCGTCACAGAATGTAGCGACTCAGGTCGTCGTCACCAGCAAGCTTGCCGAGGCGTTCATCGACATAGGCGGCGTCAATGCTGACGCTCTGATTCGGCCGCTCAGACGCATCGAACGCAAGGTCTTCCATCAGCCGTTCCATCACCGTATGCAGGCGCCGCGCACCGATGTTCTCGGTGCGCTCGTTGACCTGCCACGCCATCTCGGCGATGCGGCGGATACCGTCCTCGGTAAAGCGGATCTCGACCTGTTCGGTCGCCAGCAGCGCACGGTACTGCTCGGTCAGGGCGAAATTGGGCTCGGTCAGGATGCGCAGAAAATCCTCCGACTTCAGCGCGTCAAGCTCGACCCGGATCGGCAGGCGGCCCTGCAGCTCCGGAATCAGATCCGACGGCTTGGCCAGATGAAAGGCGCCCGAGGCGATGAACAGCATGTGATCGGTCTTGATCGTGCCGTACTTCGTGCTGACAGTGCAGCCTTCGATCAGCGGCAGCAGGTCGCGCTGCACGCCTTCGCGTGAAACGTCGGTACCGGCGTATTCGCCGCGCTTGCAGACCTTGTCCAGCTCGTCGATGAAAACGATGCCGTTTTCCTCGACATTGCGCAGGGCATCGCTGGTGATCGCTTCTTCGTCGACCAGCTTGGCCGCTTCCTCATCGATCAGCTGCGCCAGTGCGTCCTTGATCTTCAGCTTGCGCGTCTTGGTCTTGCCCTGCCCCATATTGGCGAACATTGACTGCAGCTGCTGGGTCATTTCCTCCATACCCGGCGGCCCCATCAGCTCGACCTTGGCACTGCCCTGCGACAGCTTCAGCTCGATCACCTTGTCGTCGAGCTTGCCTTCACGCAACTGCTTGCGAAAAACCTGCCTCGCGGCACCGTTTTCATGCTGACGCTGCGAACTGGCTTCGCCGAAATCCTTCGGCGGCGGCAGCAGCACGTCGAGAATGCGCTCCTCGGCCGCATCGGTGGCACGATCACGCAGGCCGCGCTTGGCCTGTTCGCGCGCCATCTTGACCGCAACATCGACCAGATCGCGAACGATGGTGTCGACATCCTTGCCGACGTAGCCAACCTCGGTGAACTTGGTCGCTTCAACCTTGACGAAAGGCGCATTGACCAGCTTGGCCAGACGCCGCGCGATTTCGGTCTTGCCGACACCGGTCGGACCGATCATCAGGATGTTCTTGGGGTGAATCTCGGCGCGCAGCTGGCCGTCGAGCTGGGCACGACGCCAGCGGTTACGCAGCGCGATTGCCACCGCGCGCTTGGCGGCCTGCTGGCCAACGATATGCTGGTCAAGCTGCGCGACGATTTCGCGCGGGGTCATCGTATCGGGGGCGGCAAGAGCTTCAGTCATGGGGTCTCGGTAGTTTGCGATCAGGGGCAGCGCGCGCCACTTCAGGCGTCCAGCGCTTCAATCGTCAGCTGATGATTGGTGTAGATGCAGATGTCAGCCGCAATATGCAGGCCCTTTTCGACGATCTCTCGCGCACCCAGTTCGGTGTTGTAGACCAGCGCCAGCGCCGCGGCCTGGGCAAACGAGCCGCCGGAGCCGATCGCCAGCACGCCGTGATCTTCGGGCTCCATCACGTCGCCATTGCCGCTGATCATCAGCGAAGCGTCGCGATCTGCGACCAACAGCAATGCTTCAAGCCGGCGCAGATAGCGGTCGGTGCGCCAATCCTTGGCCATCTCCACGGCGGCGCGCACCAGCTGGCCCCCGTGCTTTTCAAGCTTGCCTTCGAAACGCTCGAACAGCGTGAAGGCGTCGGCGGTGCCGCCAGCGAAGCCGGCAATCACCTTGTCACCGTAGAGCCGGCGGACCTTGCGCGCGTTGTTCTTGACGCGCGTGTTGTTCATCGAAACCTGCCCGTCGCCGCCCAGTGCGACCTGGCCACCGCGACGCACACACAGGATTGTGGTGCCGTCGAACTGTTTCATAGGGACTCGTCCTTTTTCATCGGACTGTCCATCGTGGGGACGCTCGACCCGGGTTTCAAGCCACGCCCGTGCGTCTCCGGGCACACCGAGCACGCATCGCAGTCGATGCTCGGCTCAGCTCTGCGCTGCGTGCGGCTCGGCATCGCCGGCCGGCGCAGCCTCGTCACCCTCGGGCGGCAGCGGCGTTCCCGACGGCAGGCCGTTCGATGGCGCTCCCGGCGTCGGCAGCGGCTCGCAGCGCGCACGCGGCTCGGCATCGCAGTTGCACACCGCCGCCTCCCCCGCCGGGCATTGAATCGTTGCGGTCACGCCATCACCGCACTGCCGGCTGCAGGAGGCCACGGCGGCACTGGCATCAGCCGCGCGCTCTTCATCCGCAGTCGGCTTGGACACGGTCGCATCGGGGCCAAACAGGCGCGGCTGTTCGCTTTCCGGCGGGGTCGCCTTGCCGCAAGCTGCCAGTAGCAGCAGCGCAGCAATTGCCACGGCACACGCGTGAAAACGACCCATACCCGCAACCCCCATTGCTGTGTTCGTCATTTGGCACCGTCCTGCGGACAGAATGCTCAAGCATCCGCGATGATAGCCGGATTCCGCCTGCGTCCGTGCCAGAACAAGGACTCAGGACGACGGCTTGCGTCGTGCGCGCGGATGCGCATCGTCGTAGACCGCGGCCAGACGCTTCCAGTCCAGATGCGTGTAGATCTGCGTAGTCGACAGATGCGCATGACCCAGCAGCTCCTGCACCGCGCGCAGGTCACCGCTGGATTCCAGCAGATGGGTCGCAAACGAATGGCGCAGACGATGCGGATGCAGATGTACGCCCAACCCCGCGCGCGCCGCCCAGGCCTTGAGCCGCTGGCCGATGGCCGCGCGCGACAGCCGCGTGCCACGTTGTGAGACGAACAGCGCCGGTTCCCCGGCCCGCACGTGCTCGGGACGCTGGCGCAGCCACGCATCCAGCGCGGCGCGCGCCGGCCGCCCGATCATGACCCGGCGCTCCTTGCTGCCCTTGCCCAGGATCGTGATCTCGGACTGACCGGCGTCGACCATCGCCGCATCCAGTCCGTGCAGTTCGGCCAGACGCAGGCCGGCCGAGTAGAACAGTTCGATCATCGCCTGGTCGCGCTGTTCCAGTTCATCCTCAGGTGGATGGTCGAGTGCGGCGGCCAGCGCGTCCGCGCCAATCACCGCCGGCAGGCGCCGGCGCAATTTCGGCGCGCGCACGGTCTGCGCCGGATTGGCGTCTATCCGCCCCTGGCGCAGCTGATAGCGGAAAAATCCGCGCAGACTCGACAGGTGCCGGTGCAACGACGCCGGCTGCAGTCCCCCGCGATGGCGGGCGCCGATATAGGCCCGAACCAGATGGCTGTCGATCTGGCGCAGATCACCGATCCGCGCCTGCGCACAGTAGGCCGTGAAGCCTGCGAGGTCGTGCACCACCGCCTCACAGGTGCGTGGCGAGTAGCGTTTCTGATGCCGCAGGTGATCGAGATAGTCGGCAATCGGCTGCTGCAGGCAGGCGCACGCCGCGGGCGGAGCCTCCTCCGGCACTGCGTGCGGCCGCGCCACCGCGGCGCTCAGACCCGCGCGCGGATCGCGGCGGCGACCAGCTCGGCGGTCAGTTCAAGGAACAGCTTGCCCTGGCGCGGCTGAAAGCGTTTGGGATCGCTGCTGCCTAATGCCAGCATGCCGAAACTCTTTTCCTTTTCCAGCGGCACCACCGCCGCCGACGCGATTGGCTCGACCGCCTTGCCGAACAGCAGCATCGCCCTGTCTTCTGCAATCGGCCCGCATTCGATCAGGCGCGTACGGAAAAAATCCTCGAACGCGCGCGCCAGCCGGCCGTCCGGCTCGA
Organism: Nevskiaceae bacterium; assembly: GCA_041555955.1. Classification (GTDB taxonomy): domain Bacteria; phylum Pseudomonadota; class Gammaproteobacteria; order Nevskiales; family Nevskiaceae; genus Solimonas. Next base: position 403 of record JBFFJL010000015.1, on the reverse strand, counting down.
TCGGCACGATGCCGGCGATGTCATGCCGCTTGAACTGGCTGGAAGCAACACCGACGAACACCGCGTCAATGTCGAAATCCTCGCGCATGCACTTGACCAGTCCGGCTGCGACCGCCGCCAGCGACGGCGCGCGGATCAGCGTTCGCGCCAGGCGCTGTACCGACTCGGTGCGGCGCTCGTTGTCGCGCGCGGCCTCCAGCAGGCGCGCCATGCGATCTTCCAGCCGCTGGTTCTTGGCCCGCAGCATGTCGACCTGCTTTTCGATCAGGGACACCGCCGAACCGGACCGATGACGCAACTCGATCGCCTCCAGCAGATCCGGGTGCCGCGACAGGAAATCATCGTGCTGCTTCAGATACGCGACAACCTCGCGTTCGCTCAGCTTGGTGCCCGCCGCTTCATC
>JBFFJL010000014.1:0-19337 GCA_041555955.1 Nevskiaceae bacterium | reverse complement strand
TCACCCTCGCGCGATGGCGCGGGGTATGGGGGTAACGGCGCTGGGCGCCGTTACCCCGAACAATTTTCAAACGGGTGCTCTCATGCAGTTCACCGATATCTTCATCAAGCGTCCGGTCCTCGCGACCGTCGTCAGCCTGGTCATTCTGCTGCTGGGTTTGCGCGCAGGTTTTGACCTGACGATCCGCGAATATCCGGAGCTGCAGAATGCGCAGCTGAATGTCAGCGTGGCGTATCCCGGCGCCGAAGCGGCGCTGATGGACGGCTTCGTGACGACGCCGCTGGAGCGTGAGATCGCGTCCGCCGACGGCATCGATTTCATGACCTCCAGCACCGCGCAGGGCGTGGCGACGATCACCGCCAATCTACGGCTCGACAAGGACCCGAACGAGGCGTTGACCGAGATTTCGGCCAAGGTCAACAAGCTGCGCAATCAGTTGCCGGCCGGCTCCGAGGATCCGGTGATCGCGATTGCCGAAGGCGGCGGAACCGCGTCGATGTATCTGTCGTTCTTCTCCGATGTGCTCGACAAGAGCCAGATCACTGACTACCTGATTCGCGTGGTCGAGCCGCAGCTGGCGTCGCTGCCGGGCATCGAGACGGCCGAGATCATGGGCGCACGTACCTATGCCATGCGCGTCTGGTTGAAGCCTGATCGACTGGCGGCGTTCAACATGACGGCGAGCGAGGTCTTCGCGCGGATCCGTAGCCAGAACGTGCTGTCGGCGGTGGGCGAGGCGAAGGGCAACTATGTGCGCATTGGCTTGTCGGCGCGCACCGATCTGCGCAGCGCGGAGGAATTCCGCCAGTTGGTGCTGCGTAGCGATGGCGAGACCGTGGTGCGGCTGGGCAATGTTGCCGATGTTGTGTTGGGTGCCGAGAACTATGACGGGGGTGCCGGCTGGGATGGAAAGCCCGCATTGTTCGTCGGCATCAAAGTCCGGCCAGAAGCCAATGTGCTCGATGTCATCTCGGAGGTTCGCAAGGTCTGGCCCGGCATCGTGCAGGCACTGCCTGAAGGCTTGGACGCAGCGATCGGCTACGACAGCACCGAGTACATTCGCGAAGCGATTTCCGAAGTGCGCACCACTCTGATCGAGGCGGTGGCCATTGTTCTGATGGTGATCTTCCTGTTCCTCGGCTCGGTGCGCAGCGCACTGATTCCCGCGGTGACGGTGCCGCTGTCGTTGGTCGGCGCACTGTTCCTGATGTACACGATGGGATTCTCGATCAATCTGCTGACCTTGCTGGCCATGGTGCTGGCGATCGGCATGGTCGTCGACGACGCGATCATCGTGCTCGAGAACGTGCACCGCCACATCGAGGAGGGCATGAAACCCCACGATGCGGCCATTCGCGGCGCGCGCGAACTGGTCGGGCCGGTGATCGCGATGACAATCACGCTGGTGTCGGTATACGCGCCGATCGGCTTCCTCACCGGCATCACCGGCAAGCTGTTTAGCGAGTTCGCCTTCACGCTGGCCGGGGCCGTGCTGATCTCGGGCGTGGTCGCGCTGACCTTGACACCGATGATGTGCAGTCGTCTGCTCAAGCCGACGCATGGCGAGGGCGCGGAGCCGAACAAGCTGGCCGATTATCTCGACGCCAAGTTCGATATCTGGCGCAATGCGTTCAAGGCCCGCTTGCACAGCGCGCTGGATACGCGATACGTCATCGTCGTGTTCGGCGCGGTGGTGCTGGCGTCGTGCTACTTCCTGTATGTTTCGACGCCGTCGGAGCTGGCGCCCCAGGAAGATCTCGGCTTCGCCTTCTCGATCAACGAAACTGACGGCTATGCGTCGCCGGAATATCTGGAGCAGTACTTCAAGTCGGCCGAGAAGACGACGCTGGATGATCCTGACGTCATGCACATCTTTGCGTTCAGTCTGAACGAGGGCGGCAGTTCGAATACCGGCTTCATCGGCATGATCATGCGGGACTGGACCGAACGCACGCGTTCGACCAAGCAGATCCTGGCAGACCTGCAAGGCAATCTCAGCCAGATTCCGGGCTTGCGCTGGGCGGGCATTCAGCCGCCGGCATTGCCGACACCGGGTCAGGGCTACCCGGTCGAGTTCGTGCTCAAGTCCACCGCACCGCCGGAAGCGCTGGCGCAGGTCGGCGACGAGATCATCGCGCGTGCGCAGGCGACCAAGAAGTTCTTCTTCGTTGCCGGCCGCCTTCGCATCGACAAGCCGGAAGGCACGATCGAGATCGACCGCGAGAAGGCGGCACTGTTGGGTGTGGACATGCAGCAGCTGTCTGCGGACCTGTCGGCGTTGCTGGCCGGTGGCGAGGTCAACCGGTTCTCCTACGACAGCCGCTCGTACAAGGTCATCCAGCAGGTCACGCGCGGTGACCGCATCAACCCGCAACAGCTTGAGGGCTACTACACGCGTGCCGCGAACGGCGAACTGATTCCGATCTCGACCGTGGTCAAGGTCGGCAGTCGTACCGTGCCGCGCACGATCGAGCACTTCCAGCAGCTGAACTCGAACACGATCATCGCGGTGCCGCGGCCGGACGTGCCGCAAGGCGAGGCGCTGAAGATCTTCGAGGACCTGTACGCCGAGCTGGCCCCGCCGAATTTCCAGGCTGACTATGCGGGGCCGTCGCGCCAGTACAAGCAGGAGGGCGCGGCGCTGGCGCTGACCTTCGGGTTTGCCCTGATCATCATCTATCTGGTGCTGGCGGCGCAGTTTGAGTCGTTCCGTGATCCGCTCATCATGCTGGTGACGGTGCCGATGTCGATCAGCGGTGCGCTGTTGTTCATCAATATTTTCAGCATCACCAACGGCATGCAGCTGACGGACTTTCCGGGCATGACCCTGAACATCTATACCCAGGTTGGTTTGATCACGCTGGTGGGGGTGATCTCCAAGCACGGCATCCTGATTGTCGAATTCGCCAACAAGCTGCAGGAGCAGGGACTGGCCAAGCGTGAGGCGATCGAAGAGGCCGCTAGCATCCGCCTGCGTCCGGTGTTGATGACGACTGCGGCGCTGGTGGTGGCGATGGTCCCGCTGTTGTTCGCAGCAGGCCCAGGTGCCGCGTCGCGCTTCTCGATGGGTCTGGTAATTGCCGCCGGCATGACGGTCGGTACCTTGTTCACGCTGTACGTCGTGCCCGCGATGTACCTGCTGATCGGGCGGGACTACAACGCGACCCGTGAGGCCGCCGATGCAGCGCGCGGGATCGAGGCGCATGGATAGAGACGCGTAGCCATCTTCCGGGCGGTGGCCTGCCCCGCCCGGACCCTCGCATCACACGCCACCATCGGAGGAGAACCGCGGATGGCCCTGAACGCACAGACCATCCTGGGCTGGGTGGAGCCGCTGCTGTATTCGCGCGGCGGTCGGCGTGGCAGCGCTGGCGTGCTTGTTGCCATGACGGTGATGATGGGCTGGCAGGCGCTGCAGCTGCAGCCGGACGCGGGTTTCGACAAGACCGTGCCGTCCGGACATCCGTACATGCAGGTGTTCGAGCAGTACCGGCAGGATCTCGGCGGGGCCAACGCGATTCTGGTGGCATTGATGCTCAAGCCCGGCGCTGCGGAACCGGACATCTACAACGCGCGGTTTCTCGACAGCCTGCGCAAGGCCACGTCCGAGGTCGAGTTCGCCAAGGGCATCGACCGCACGCGTCTGTCATCAATCTTCACGCGCAACGTGCGCTATCTGGAAGTCGTGGACGGCGGCTTTCGCTCCGAGGATGTCATCCCGGCCAGCTATGCGCCGTCACCCGAGATGTTTGCTTTGATCCGCGAGCATGTGGGCAAGGCCGGCGTCATCGGGCGACTGGTTAGCGGGGACCAGCGCGGTGCGATGGTCTATGCCGAGGTGCTGGAGCGTGATCCGGCGACGCGTACGCATACTGACTACGTGCGGCTGGCGCACGAGCTTGAAGACAAGGTACGCGGTCAGCTGACCAGCCCCAAAAAATACTTGTTGCGAATGACGCGCGATCTGCCGCCGCTGAAGGCCGGTGATGTCATCGTGGAGCGCTACAGCGATCCGGGCTGGCAGTTGATGCTGCAGACGCTGAACGTCGAGCACATGGATGAGCTGCGTGCGCGTTCGACGATCAAGGTGCCGGGGCGCTGGGTCGCGGTCGAGCGGGTCGATAACCCGGCTTATGATCCGGACATCTCGGTCCACATCATCGGGTTTGCCAAGGTCGTCGGCGATGTCTCCGATGCGACCACTGAAGTGGCGTTGTTCTTTTTGCTGACCGTTCTCGCCACGTTCATGGCACTGCTGATCTATCTGCGCGATCTGCGCCTGGCGTGGCTGCCGATGGTGTGTTCGATCGTTGCCGTGATCTGGGAGATGGGCCTGTTGCACAGCTTCGGACTCGGGCTCGATCCGTTCGCGATCATGGTGCCGTTCCTGGTGCTGGCGATTTCGACCTCGCACGGCGTGCAGTACGTCAACACCTGGGCCGATGAGATTGTGCATGGGCGTGCGCCGTTCGAAGCCTCGCGTCAGACCTTCAGCCGGCTATTCATTCCGGGCAGCATCGCGCTGATCACCAATGTCGCCGGCTTTCTGACCATTGCGCTGGTGCCGATTGGCGTGATCCGCGAGATGTCGGCCAATGCCTGTCTCGGCATGCTGGCGGTGATCGTCACCAACAAGGTGATGATGCCAATCTGGCTGTCGCGTCTGAACGTGCACGACCTCGACGCGTTCCGCGCACGCCGCGCGCGGCTGGCGCAGGCCGGTGAAGGGCTGTGGCAGCGCATGGCGGTGGTGACGACACGTCCGGTTGCGATCGGCCTGCTTGCGCTGGCTGCGCTGGTGCTGGCGGCGAGCTTCTATGGACAGCAGCATCGCATCATCGGCGACGCGCAGGCCGGCGTGCCGGAATTGCGGCCGGACTCGGTCTATAACCACGACTCACGCGCCATTGCCGAGCACTTCACGGTGGCGACCGACATCTTCACCGTGATTGCCGAAGCCGATCCCTGGGGCTGCATCGAATACGACACTCTCGATCAGATCGACCGCTTTGCCTGGACGATGCAGAACACGCCGGGCGTATCGGCGACGCGCCAGCTACCGCAGATCGCCAAGCAGATCTATTCCGGCTTCTGGGAAGGCCACATCAAGTTGCGCGTGCTGCCGCGCAATCACGACTCGCTGGTGCTGTCGACCAAGCCGGTCGATACCACCACCGGCCTGCTCAACATCGACTGCAGTGCGATTCCGGTCTACGTCTACACCACCGACCATCGCGCGACGACGATCCATCGCATCAGCGCGGCAGTCGAGCGCTTCGATCGCGCCAATGCGGCGGAGTTCTACGCGACACATGCCGATGCGAATCCGCAGATCTGCGCGGAGCGGCATCGCCTGCGTCGTGAAGGGCAGACCGATGATGACGGCTCGCCGTGTCCGCTGCACTTCGCGATGGCGTCCGGCAACGTCGGGGTGATGGCCGCAACCAACGCGGTGATCGAAGATAACGAGCTGAAGACCGTGCTGTGGGTCTACGCGGTGATCGGCGTCCTGATCCTGCTGTCGTATCGCTCGTTCAAGGGCTTTCTGATCATCGGCATTCCGCTGTTTCTGGTGTCGATCTTTGCCAACGCGCTGATGGCGTTCTTCGGCATCGGCCTGAAGGTCGCCACCTTGCCGGTGGTGACGCTGGCGGTGGGCATCGGCGTCGACTACGGCATCTATGTCTACGACGTGCTGCGACATCATCTGGACGATGACCGCATGAGCCTGCGCGAGGCCTACATCACGACCCTGCGCCAGACCGGCAAGGCGGTGATGTTCACCGGCCTGTGCCTGGCCGGCGGCGTGTTTGCCTGGCTGTTCTCAGGCCTGCAGTTCCAGCGCGACATGGGCCTGCTGCTGGTGGTGATGTTCCTGGCCAACATGCTCGGCGCGGTGCTGCTGGGGCCGGCGCTGTGCCGCGTGCTGCTGCGTTGGAAAGAGCCAGCGAGGGCTGGGCGCTGAGCCGGGTAAGGTTCAGGCCGTGGCGAACAGCGCTGAGGCGTCGACGAAGATCAGGTAATCGCCAACGCGGTTTCCGCTGAGCGTCAGGATATTCGCGAAAGGGACCATCAGTGTCGAGCCATCGTGGCGGGTGTAGGTCACCGTGCCATGACAAATCACCGCATCCGGCTCCGACCAGTGGTGCTCGATGCGATGCTCCAGCCCGGCGATCGCCTCGAAGAATCCGCCGACATAATCGCGAATGGCATCGCGTCCACGGACCGGTTCGGCATTGCCGTAGCGGAATACCCCATCCTCGCTGAGGAACTCGCAGAAGGCGGCGGCATCACGCGCGTCAATGCAGGCAAAGAGTTGGGGAAGCCAGCTGTCGGGGGACGAATTCATCGGCGGCACCTGTTGGAATGGATCGCAGAAACTCGAAGGGGACGCCAAGCATAGTGTGCTCTGGCGTCCCCTTCGAGGGCGCATCGCGCCGAGGTGCTGCTTAACCCATGAAGAAAAAGTTCAGCTTGTTGCCGTCGAGGTCGCGGAAATAGCCGGCGTAGAAGCCGGGGAAGCGTTCGCCTGGAGCGCCTTCGTCGGTCGCGCCAAGTTCGATCGCCTTGTTGTACAGCGCGTCGACCTGCTCGCGGTTCTCGGCGGCCAGCGCAACCATGTCGCCATTTCCGATCGTTGCGGTGTTGCCATCGAACGGCGTGCAGACGGCCAGGCCCGGCGTGCCGGGAGCGCGCCACCATAGCTTCAGGCGGTCGGTATCGAAGCCGCGCTGCGCGCCCATCTCTTGCATCAGGGCATCGTAGAACGCGGTGGCGCGGGGCAGATCCCGGGTTCCCAGGGTGACGTAACCGATCATGTCGCTCTCTCCTCGTGGTGATGGATGCTTGGGGTCGCAAATCCGTATGGTCCACGCGCAGGCCTCGACCTAGCGTGAATCTGGATTCCGCCTCATGTTGCCATTGTCCGAGGTGGGGCGTGGGCTGTCCCCCAACCTTCGATAGGCTGGCTCCGGAGTGCGGGGCGGCCTATTCGCCGCTACGGTAGTAGTCCGGGCGGCCCGCGGTCCACAGCTCGCCCCAGAGCTTGCCGCCGCCGTCGACGGTCAGCACTTCGCCGGTGACGAAACTGCCGCTGGATGCGCTCAGATAGATGCAGGCTTCGGCGATCTCCATCGGCGTGCCCGGACGTTTCATCGGGTTGGCCAGCGGGAACTCCTTCTGCGCTTCCGGCGGGTACACGCGCAGACCTTCGGTCGCGGTCAGGCCCGGCGCGACACAGTTGACGCGGATGCCCAGCGGCGCCCATTCCACTGCAACTGTCCGGCTGGCGCCGATGATGCCGGCGCGGGCGGCCACGGTGTGGGCGACGCCCGGCATGCCGCGTTCGGTGACGACGACGACGTTGACGATCGAACGCGCCATCGGCGGTTCCGGCTCCGGTGCGGTGCCGCAGTCGCGCCAGTACTGCGCGGCGCGCTGCATCATGTACCAGGTGCCGTTGAGGTTGTTGTTGATGACCGCGGTCCAGCCCTTCGGCGCGTAGTCGATCGCATCCTGCGGGAACTGGCCGCCGGCGTTGTTGACAACGTAGTCGAGCCGGCCGAAGCGCGCATGGATCGCGGTGAACAGTTCATTCACCGCTTCAGGTTCACGCACGTTGACCGGCATCGCGACCATCGTCGCACCCTTGGCGGTGGCGAAGTCGACCACCACCTGCAGCTTCTCGAGCGTACGGCCGCAGATCACCACGGTGGCGCCGAGTCGCGCGAACAACAGTGCGAGCGCACGGCCGAGGCCGCTGCCGCCGCCCGACACCAGCGCGACGCGTCCCGAGAACAGGTCGTGCCGGTAGACGGTGTCGCTGGCCCACAGCGCCTCGGGGGCGTTGAGCGTGTCGATATCGAGTTTCATCGTTGCCTCAGCCGCGCAGCATTTCGCCGCTGATGATCATCTTGCGAACTTCGCTGGTGCCGGCACCGATTTCCAGCAGTTTGATCGAGCGATACAGGCGGTTGATCTCGGATTCCCAGATGTAACCGGTACCGCCGTGCACCTGCACCGCATCGTTGAGAACCTGATTCATGGTCTCGGCGACGAACAGCACGCCGGCGGCGGTCAGCTTGTGAATCTCACCACGGCCGCCTTCGTCCTCGCCGATGACATTGGCCGCGCGCAGCACCTGATAGGTGAACAGGCGCATTGCTTCGACCCGCGTGTACATCTCCGCGAGCTTGGCCTGAATCATCTGGAAGTCGGAGATCGGCCGGCCGAACTGCTTGCGCTGCTTCGAATAGTCCAGCGCCAGCTGCAGTGCGCGCTCGGCAATGCCCAGGCAGATCGGCGAAATCATCGAACGTTCCAGATCGAGACCCGACATCACCACCTTGACCCCGCGGTTCTCGTCGCCGACCAGATTCTCGGCCGGGACCTTGCAGTCCTCGAACACCAGCTCGGCGGTCTGTGAGCCGCGGAAGCCCATCTTGATCAGCTTCTGCGCGACCTTGAAGCCGGGGAAGTCCTTCTCGACGATGAACGCCGAGATGCCCTGCGCGCCCCTGTCCTTGTCGGTCTTGGCGTAGACCAGCAGCACGTCGGCGACCGGGCCGTTGGTGATGTAGATCTTCGAGCCGTTGAGGTAGTAGTAGCCGCCTTCACGCCGAGCCGTGGTGCGCATCGAGCCGAGTGCGTCGGAGCCGGCGCCCGGTTCGGTCAGACCCAGTGCGCCGATCAGCGTGCCCTTGCACAGGCCCGGCAGATACTTCTGCTTCTGCGCTTCGTTGGCGTTGCGCAGGATGTTGTGCAGGCACAGGTTCTCGTGTGCGACCCAGGCCAGCGCCAGCGCATGGTTCCAGCGGCCGAAGGCCTGAAGGATCAGGCCGGAGGTGAACACGTCCATGCCGGCGCCGCCGTAGGCCTCCGGCGCGGTGACGCCGAAGTAACCGGTCTCGCCGATCTTCGGGAAGACCGCAGGCGGCCACCATTCCTCGTCGTCCATGCGCTGCGCCAGCGGATACAGCTCCGCCTGCGCAAAGCGGTCGGCTTGGGCCAGGATTTCGATTTCATCGGTGGACAGGCCGGTAAAGGCCTGCATGACACTGGGGCGTTCGGTTTCGGACATGGAAGTGCACTGTGAGTGAGTCTGACTTACCGACGATACCCAAGCCGGCGCCCGCGTCGCTTCGTCCAATAAGATGATGCTCAGCGCGTAGCGTCCTGTGGCGCGGCCAGGCGACGCAGATCGTCGAGCAGATCGGCGAGCGGTGCGCGCAGTGCGTCGGCATGTTCGCGCCAGGATCGCGCTGCATTGATCAGCGCTTCCGGACGTCGCAGCCGCGTGGCGACTCGACGCAAGGCGTGCTCGATGCCGTCCTCGCGGCCATAGGATTGCAGCAGCTGCGCAAACCGATCGGCTTCTGGAGCTTCGGCGCCGGCCGTGCTGAACGATACCGCAGCGTCGGCAACCACCTGCGCCGCACGAGCGCAGAACGCATCCATCGGTTCGGCGTGGTGCTGTGCCCAGTCCGTGGCCAGCGCGAAGTCGCCGGCGAGGTCCAGCACGATGCCGGCGTAGCGCCGATCGCCCTGGGCAAAGTGGCTACGAGCCGAGGCCAGCAGCGGATGGCGGTCGGTTGCGGCATCGACGCGGCGGTGCAGGCGAATGCCTTCCGCGACAGTGTGAGAAAACATCGACAAATCTGAACCGCGCACGATGTCACCGAGGATCGCGCCGGGCATCGAGGTGCCGGTGGCGTCAGCGATCCACAGGTGCGCCAGAAAATTCATGCCGCGGCGGCGGCGAATTCAGACGATGGCATCGATCAGGCCCCAGTCCAGTGCCTGACGCGCGTTGATGCGCTGGCCGGACAGCACCCACCACGCCGCGCGCTGGCGGCCGATGCGGCGCGGAATCGAGACGCAGCCGCCGGCGCCGGGGATCAGGCCGAAATTGAGTTCGGGCAGCTGGAAGTGGGTCGAGGCGTCGGCAACGACACGCCCGGCGAAGGCCGGGAACTCGATGCCGGAGCCGATGCAGGCGCCGTGCAGCTGCGCCTCGACGCGACGGGCACAGGCGGCCAGTTCGCGGCCCGGCAGACGCAGCGTGCGCACGCTGTGCGCCGTCGCAGGATCGGGCGCGGTGCCGAATTCGGTCAGGTCGCCGCCGGTCGAGAAGCACTTGCCCGCGCCGCGCAGGATGACCCGCTCGATGTCGTGGTCGGCCTGCGCCAGTTGCAGCGCTTCGACCAGCGCGTCGCGCATCTCGACCGTCATGCCGTTGCGGTTGGAGGGCCGGTTCAAGGTCAGGCTCAGCGCAGTCCCGTCGCGCTCGATCAGGACGGCCGGACCCTCGTCACGGTGCTCGAAAGGCACCGCCGCGCGGTGCTCGGCGAGCCAGCGCTGATATTCCGGCCCGGTCTGCAAGGTCGAGTAGGCCAGCGATTCGATCAGCAGCGCGTCCTCGATCGCCAGGCCCTCGCTTGTTCGCAGCAGACGCACCAGCACCGCGGCGGCGATCGGGCTGCGCTCGATGTTGGCGATCAGCGGATCGAGGTCGGCCGCCCGCTCGACGTGCGCATCGCAGGCTGCAGCGACGATGGTATTGGCAGCGGTGTCGCCGACGCCGAGCACCGGGGCTGGCGCACAGCGGATCCAGGCTGCGATACGGCTCTGGGACTCCGCGTCGAAGGGGGAGTCCTCGAGATCCAGGGCGACGTAGGGCCTGGTCGACAGCGGCGACAGTTCCGGTGCGGCGCCCGGCACTTCGGTCGCGAGCAGTATCGTGCTCAGAGGCAGCAGTTCGGAAGCCATTTCATTTGCGGCGGTATGGCGCCACCGTGCTGTGACGCATCGAAGGCGATCTTAACGCTGTCCGCGCTGCAGCAAGGTGAAGAAGCCGTAGGACGGATCTTCGGCGCCCGGTTTGCCGATGTAGGCGCCATGCAGGAACGGATGTTCCAGATCGACTTTCGACGGCGCGGCCGGGTAGCACCAGTCGGCGACGATCGACCGATAGCTGAACTTCCACACACCGTCGCGTTTCTCGTACTTGTCGAAATAGCGGCCACCGATCAAAACGTCGAGCAGGGATTCCGGGGCGTCGTCGGTGGCCGGCGTGCGCGCCTGATGGAAGGCGATGATGTAGACCTCGCCCTCGGCGCGGTCACCATCCAGTTTCAGATTCACTGTGGTGACGTTGTGATGCAGGATCGCCATCGGCGCCTGGATCTGCGGCAGCCTGTCGATGAATTCCATCGCCGGACCCTTGGCGAAATGCCCGTGTTCGTCGAGCGCGTCCTCGTGATACAGCGCGCGCATCTTGTCCTGGTCGTGGCGGTCGGCCGCGTTGCAGTAGGCCATGATCAGTTCGTGGATCGCCTGCTTGTCGAGCAGGGCGTCGAGTTGCTGCTCGCGCGTCATCGTACTCATCAGCTCAGTCCTCTTACCGGGATCGCGGCACCGTGCACGGCACGCGCCGCATCCGAACACAAAAAGCCGATGACGCTGGCCAGATCCTGCGGCGCGACCCAGCGTTTCGGGTCGGCGTCCGGCATCGCTGCGCGGTTGGGCGCAGTGTCGATGATGCTCGGCATCACGCAGTTGACGTTGATGCCGCGCTCGCGCAGTTCGTCCGACATCGCTTCTGTGACACGAATCACCGCGCTCTTGGATGCGCTGTAGGCGGCCATCTGCGCCCCGCCGTGCAACCCGCCCAGTGCGGCGACGTTGACGATGCGTCCGCTGCCGGCGTCCAGCATCGGCGGAACCACCGCGCGCACGACGTTGAGCAGGGTGCCGATGTTGATGTCCTGCATCTTCTGCCAGTCCGCGGCGCTGGTTTCATGTACCGCCGGTCCCATCGCAAAGCCGCCAGCGATGTTGCAGACCGCATCGATGCGACCGAAGCGTTCGAGCGCACCGGCCACGACGGCGCTGACCGAGTCGGCCTCCAGCAGATTGGCGGCGACCAGCCAGCGGCGCTCACTGGGTTCGGGATAGCCGCGCTGCAGCGCGGCGATATCGAGATCGACCAGCACCAGCGTTGCGCCCTGTGCTTCGAAGTGCGCGGCCAGCGCCCGGCCCAGCGAGCCTGCGGCGCCGGTGATCAGAACGGTGAAGGGTGCCGCGGGCATGGAGCGCTCCAAGGGTGGGAATGCCGTTCATTGTGCGTCGCGTACCGGGCGTGGCGCCCTCTGAATGGACGAGGTTGCAGCCTGGGTCCGGGCATCAAACGGATCCTGAGCGGGTGTGCGCGGTTGACCACCCTAGGCGCGCTGGCGCAAAGTAGTGAGGTTGACTCACCAAATATCGAAAAACTCCCTCATCCGGCTGATGCGCATGGCATGAAACACGGCAATCATGCGAATCATCGGGGTGAGGGAAGCTCATTTAACCCCTTTCAAGGCTTCAGGAGATCTCAATGTCCGAACCGGTTCTGATCGAACGCCGCGGCGCGGTGTGCTGGATCACGCTCAATCGCGAGGAGCGCCGTAATGCGCTCAATGAGCAGGTGGTGCGGACCATCGACGCGGCCATCGCCGAGGCCAACAACGATCGCGAATGCCGGGCGATCGTCATCACCGGCATCGGCGACAAGGCGTTCTGTGCCGGCGCGGATCTGGCCAAGAACGCCAAGGGCTTTGCCTTCGACGTCGATTTCTCGCGTCCCAAGCACTACATCGTCGATCTGTTCAAGCGCCTGCAGGAATGCACCTTGCCAGTGATTGCGCGGGTCAACGGCCATGTGATGGCGGGTGGCTTCGGACTGCTGTGCGCTTGCGACATGGCGATCGCCGCTGACGACATCCGCATCGGTACGACGGAAGCCAAGATCGGGGTCACGCCGATGATGATCCTGCCGTACATGCTGCGCATCCTGCCGGCGCGCAAGCTGCAGGAGATGTGCATCACCGGTGAACAGTTCAGCGCCCAGGAAGCGCTGGAGTGGGGCGTGGTCAATTACGTGGTGCCGCGTGCCGAACTGGACGCCAAGATCGATTGGCTGCTGTCGCGCGTGACCAACAAATCGTCGACCGCGATCCGCCTCGGCAAGCAGGCCTACAACGCGATGCGCGACATGGGTCTGCGCGAGTCGCTGGAGTACGCGCAGGTGATGGTGCCGGTGATGTCGAGCACCGCCGACGCCAAGGAAGGCATGGGCGCGTTCCAGGAAAAGCGCAGCCCGAACTGGACGGGGCGCTGAGCCATGACCACGACACTGAATATCGGATGTGGCGCCGGCTTCTGGGGCGACAGCGGCGAAGCGCCGCGGCAGCTGGTCGAGTCCGGCCAGATTCACGTGCTGGTGCTGGACTATCTGGCCGAGATCACCATGTCGCTGCTGGCGCGTGCGCGCGGCAAGGATTCGGCACTCGGCTACGCCACGGATTTCCCCAAGGTGATCGCAGCGCTGGCGCCGCAGATCAAGCAGCAGGGCATCAAGGTTGTGACCAATGCTGGCGGCGTCAATCCGCAGGCCTGCCGCGCGGCGCTGGCGGCGCTGCTGAAGGAGGCGGGGGTCGATCTGACCATCGGCATCGTGACCGGCGATGACCTGCTGCCGCAGGTCGACACGCTGAGCGCGCAGGGTGTGCGCGAGATGTTCACCGGCGAGGGCTTCCCGGACAAACCCTGGAGCGCCAACGCCTATCTCGGTGCGTTCCCGATTGCCGCAGCGCTGGAAGAAGGCGCGGACATCGTCATCACCGGGCGCTGCGTCGATAGCGCGCTGGCACTCGGACCTTTGATTCAGCGCTTCAAGTGGTCGCCCGAGGATTACGACAAGCTCGCGGCCGGCAGTCTCGCCGGGCACGTGGTCGAGTGCGGTGCGCAGGCCACCGGTGGCATCTGCACCGACTGGCAGACCGTGGCCGACAGCTGGGACGACATGGGCTTTCCGATCGCCGAATGCGCGGCCGACGGGTCGTTCGTCGTGACCAAGCCCAAGCGCACCGGCGGCCGCGTCGGCACCGATACCGTGGCCGAGCAGATCGTCTACGAGATCGGTGATCCCGGCGCCTATCTGCTGCCGGATGTGACCTGCGACTTCCGCCATGTGTCGCTGGAATCCGTCGGCGAGGATCGTGTGCGGGTCAGCGGTGCGCGCGGGCGCGCGCCGACCGATCAGTACAAGGCGTCGGTGACGTTTCAGGATGGCTTCCGTGCGACCGGCACGATGATGATCGGCGGCGTCGACGCGCGCGCCAAGGCCGAGAAAGTCGCTGCGGCGATCCTCAAGCGCACGCGGCGTCTGTTCGGCGAACGCGGATTTGCCGACTACCGGCGTACCGACGTCGAAGTGCTGGGCGCCGAGTCAAATTGGGGCGCGCATGCGCGCACACGCCACACGCGCGAAGTGATTCTGAAGCTGTCGGTACATCACGACGACAAGAAGGCGCTGGATATCTTCTCGCGCGAGGTGATTCCGGCCGCGACGGCAATGGCGCAGGGCATCACCGGCTTCTCAGGCGGGCGTCCGTCGCCGACGCCGCTGGTGCGGCTGTTCTCCTGCCTGGTGCCGAAGGCGCAGGTGCCGGCCACGGTCGATGTCGAAAGCATCTCGGTGCTGCATGCGGCGCAGCCGGTGGCGATGCCGACGGCGGCTGATCCGGATCCGGTGGTGGTCGAGGAGGTCTCAGCCAGTCACGTCACCCGTGCAGTGCCGTTGATTGCGCTGGCCTATGGCCGCAGCGGTGACAAGGGCGACGCCTCCAACATCGGCGTGCTCGCCCGCAAGCCGGAGTTCGTCGGCCTGCTGCGCGAGCAGCTGACCGCGGACAAGGTCAAGCACTACTTCGCGCATTTTGCCGACGGCCCGGTTACACGCTTCGAATGGCCGGGACTGCATGGCTTCAACTTCCTGCTGGAAAACGCACTCGGAGGTGGCGGCATGGCCTCGCTGCGGTATGACCCGCAGGGCAAGATGATGGCGCAGATCCTGATGGACTATCCGATCCAGGTGCCGGAAGACTGGATCGTGCGTTTCGGCTTGAACGTCACCGCGGGCGACGTCGAGGCGTGAGCCGCGGCACCGCCCAGCGCACGCCGCCGCGTGCAGGTGTCCGGGTCGCGCGCGAGCAGCGTGTGCTCGACATCCTGCAGGCAGCGCGTGAGACCTTCTGCGAGAAGGGCTACGAACAGACCCTGGTGTCCGAGATCGCCGCACGCATCGGGGTGGTCGAAGGCACGATCTACAAGTACTTCGCGACCAAGCGTGAGTTACTGCTCAAGGTGCTGGAGCACTGGTACGAGGAGATGTTCGGCGACTACGCACGCGACCTCGCCGGAGTTGAAGGTAGTCGCCAGCGGCTGCAGCTGCTGATCTGGCGACACCTGCGGACGGTGCGTGAGTATCCACAGCTGTGCCGGCTGATGTTCATGGAATTCCGTGCGAACAGCGCCTACCGCGGTTCAGAGCTGTATGCGATGAACCGGCGCTACACGCAGTTCCTGACCGAAGTGATCCAGGAAGGCATCGACGCCGGAGTGTTTCGCGACGATCTTGATCCGGCGCTGTTGCGCGACATGGTCTACGGCGGCATCGAGCATCACGCCTGGCGCTATCTGTGCGGCGATGGTGCGATCGACATCGACCGCATCGCCAAGGCGATCACCGACATCGTCGCCGATGGCATTACCCGACGTCGTGGCGCCGAGGCGCTGCGGCAGGAAGCACAGCGTCTGATGACGCTGGCTGACACTCTCGACAACCAAACGTCATGAGGATGCATCAATGACTTCCCCTTCATTTCCGACGCAGGTGCAGGTCAACGCCTGGCCGTTCGGCTGCGTGCTGGTCGCCAATCGTGGCGAGATTGCGGTGCGCGTGCTGCGCACCGTGCAGCAGCTCGGCCTGCGCGGCGCCGTGGTCTACCATGCTGCCGATCGCGGCACGGCTGCCGTGCAGATGGCCGATCACACGATCGAGATCAGCGGTGGCACACCGGTTGCTGCCTATCTCGATGGCGCACAGATCATCGCGGCAGCCAAGGCCTGCGGCGCCGGCGCGATCCATCCGGGCTATGGCTTCCTTTCCGAGAACAAGGGCTTCTGCACTGCGGTCGAGGCAGCGGGGCTGCGCTTCATCGGTCCGACGCCGGAACAGATCGATCTGATGGGCGACAAGGTGCGTGCGCGCAACTTCGTCGAGAAGGGCGGCTTTCCGGTCGCGCCCAGCGCGATCGAGGACGATGACCCGGCAACATTTGTCGAGCGCGCCCGCGCGGTCGGCACGCCTTTGCTGATCAAGCCGAGTGCGGGCGGCGGCGGCAAGGGCATGCGCATCGTGCGGGATCTGTCCGTCCTGGAACAGGAGATCGAGCGTGCGCGCAGCGAAGGCCAGCGCTACTTCGGTGACGGGCGGCTGTACGTCGAACGCTACATCGAGAATCCGCGCCACATCGAGGTGCAGGTGCTCGGCGATGGCCAGGGCGGCGTCGTGCATGTGTTCGAGCGCGAGTGCTCGGTGCAGCGGCGCTTCCAGAAGATCGTCGAAGAAACGCCGTCGCCGGCTCTGGATGCGGCGCTGCGCGAGAAGATCTGCGAAACCGCGGCCGGCATCGCGCGCTCGATCGACTATCGCAACGCCGGCACGGTCGAATTCATCTTCGGGCAGTCCGGAGAGTTTTACTTTTTGGAAATGAACACGCGGCTGCAGGTCGAACATCCGGTGACCGAAGAGATCACTGGCATCGACCTCGTTGCACAGCAGCTGCGTATCGCCGCGGGCGAGACCTTGGGGTATGTGCAGGCGGATGTGACCGCGTCCGGGCACTCGATCGAATTCCGCATCTACGCCGAAGACGCCGCGCGCGGCTACACGCCGACCACCGGCCCGGTGCTGGTGCTGCATCCGCCGCAGGGCGAGGGTGTGCGCTGGGACAGCGGCATTCTGCAGGGCGGTGAAGTCACCGCAGCGTTTGATCCGATGATTGCCAAGCTGATCGTGCGTGGCAGTGATCGCGCCGATGCCATCGCCAAGGCGGACCGTGCGCTGCGCGACACCGTGCTGCTCGGTTGCAAGACCAACACCGCGTTCCTGCGTCGCTTGATTGCGCATCCGGCGTTTGTGTCCGGCGATGTGCATACCGGTTTTCTCGACGCCAATCCGCAGATTGCCGCGGAACCGGAGATGCCGCGGCTCACGGCGCAGGCACTGTTGGCCGCCGCCAGTCTCAGCACCCGTCCGATGCGCGATGTCGCCGACAGTGTGCCGGACATGCATGCCGCCATCGGCGGCTGGAGGAACTAGTCAATGCATCACGCATTCAAGCTTGGCGACGCCGAGTTCAATGTCGAGCTGTCGCGTTCGGCGGACGCCTATCGCCTGCATATGGGTGGCGAAGTCATCGCAATTGATCTCAAGACCGGCGCTGACGGTCGCGCCTGGCTGACCCTGGGCAAAGAGCATCTGGAAGTGGTGATTGCTACGCGCGGCGACGACGTTTTCGTGCATCTCGATGGCGAGGCGTATCAGTTGCGCTACGAGCATCCATTGGATCGGCTCGCGGCACAGTCCGGAGCCTCGGCCGATGACAGCATTCTGGCGCCGATGCCCGGCAGCATTGTCAGCGTTGCAATCAAGGCCGGTGACAGCGTCACCAAGGGCCAGGCCTTGCTGGTGATGGAGAGCATGAAGATGGAAACGACGATTGGCTCGCCGCGTGATGGCGTAATCGCCAGCGTCAGTTTCGAACCCGGGCAGACCTTCGACCGCGACGCGCTGTTGCTGAGTCTGGAACCGCAGGAGAAAGCCGCGTGAAGCGCATCGAATCCAAACTCAATACCGCGTCTGCGGAATTCCAGGCCAACGCCACACATAACCGTCGGCTGGTCGAAGAATTTCGCGAGAAACAGCGCAAGGTGCGCCATGATCGCCCGCAGCGCGATATCGACCGCCTGCGCAAGCAGAACAAGCTGATGGTGCGCGAGCGCCTGGACCTGCTACTCGATCCAGGCACGCCGTTCCTAGAGTTTTCGTCGCTCGCCGCCAACGAGTTGTACGACGGCGAAGTGCCCGGCGCGGCCTGCGTCACCGGCATCGGCATCGTCTCCGGGCGTGAAGTCGTCATCAACGCGGGTGATGCTTCGGTCAAGGGCGGCGCCTGGTATCCGCTGACAGTGAAGAAAACGGTCCGCGCGCTGGATATCGCGATCGAGAACCGCCTGCCGGTGGTGCATCTGTGCGACTCGGCCGGTGGCTTTCTGCCGGAGCAGGCCGAACTGTTCGCCGACAAGTACTACGCCGGTCGCATCTTCCGCAATCAATGCATGCTGTCGAAGATGGGTGTGCAGCAGGTGTCGGTGGTGCTGGGGCATTGCACCGCCGGCGGCGCCTACGTGCCGGGACTGTCCGACTACAACGTCATCGTGCGCGGCACCGGCGCGATCTTCCTCGCCGGTCCGCCGCTGGTGAAGGCTGCGACCGGCGAAGACGTCACGGTCGACGAGCTGGGTGGTTGCGACATGCACACCAGCGTCTCCGGTACCGCGGACTATCCGGCGTCGAGCGAGGAAGAGGCGATCGCGATCGCGCGTGACATCGTCGCGCAGTTCAAGCGACCGCAGAAGGCGCATACCGAATGGCAGCCGCCGGAAGCGCCGTACTACGATCCGAGCGAGCTCTACGGCGTGCTGCCGCAGGACATCAAGCAGCAGTTCGACATGCGCGAAGTGATCGCACGCATCGTCGATGGTTCGCGCTTCCACGAATACCAGCCGAACTACGGCAAGACCCTGATCTGCGGTTATGCGCACATCTGGGGCTACAAGGTCGGCATCCTCGGCAACAACGGCGTGCTGTTCAACGACAGTGCGCTCAAGGGGGCGCACTTCATCGAACTGTGCAACCAGAATCGCACGCCGATCGTGTTCCTGCAGAACATCACCGACTTCATGGTCGGCAAGGAGTACGAGCGTCGCGGCATCACCAAGGACGGCGCCAAGATGATCATGGCGGTTTCCAACTGCGAGGTGCCCAAGTTCACCGTGATGTGCCACGGCTCCTTCGGTGCCGGCAACTACGGCATGAGCGGCCGCGCCTTCGACTCGCGCATGCTTTTCGCATGGCCCAATCACCAGATCTCGGTGATGGGCGCCGAGCAGGCCGCCAACACCTTGGCTGACGTCAAGATCCGCCAGCTGCGCAAGCAGGGCCAGGAGCTGAGTCAGGCCGACATCGACGCGATCCGCGATCCGGTGCTGGGCGAGTTCAAGCGCAAGCAGTCCGCGTACTGGGCGACCTCGGAAATCTGGGACGACGGCATCATCGACCCAGCCGACACCCGCAACGCGCTCGGCATCTCGATCTCCGCCGCGCTGAACACGCCGATCGGCGATCCGCGCTACGGCGTGTTCCGCATGTAACCCGCATCATCGTCGGC